>CALABZ010000369.1 GCA_937888615.1 uncultured Lentisphaeria bacterium
AACACAGGTCGTTGGGACGCAGGAAAATATTTTTCGCACCGGCTTTCGCCCAAGCACCAAAAAACTCGTCGTTGTTTTCGAACATCTGCGGGACCATGCCGAGGATCAGATTGTCGGGGTATTCGACCTTTTCGCGCCGGGGCGGATGGCGGTAATAGGAGTAGACATAGGTGACGAGCTTGACGTCCGGGCGCAGTTTGACGGCCCTCTCCGCGACACGGTTCCAGAACCAGAGGTAGCGGTCGGTCAGGTGCGCCAGAAAATCCTCGCCGGGGCGGCGGGCGTCCAATGCCATGCATTTTTCGCAATGACAGAATCCGGGGGTGCCGTCGTTCGGGCAGATGTTCCAGTATTCGGGCTTGCCGGCGGCTTCCCATTCACGGATAACCACGTCGATCACTTCTGGGTTCGACAAACAGAGTTTCTCGCGTCCGCGAAGACGCTCGGGGAGGCCACGGCGTCCGTTTTCGTCAAGGCCGAAATATTCGGGGTGCTCCTCGCCGTATTTCTTCCACCAGCCGCCGAAGGCGTGTCCGTATTTGAAGTCCGAACGCTTGCCGTGGCGCATGCGGCGAAACCACAAATGATCCTGGTTCTGGCGTTCATCGACTTCGGCCTCGGACAGGCGCAGTTTTTCCGGCGCGAACTTGTTTTCCGGCTGGATCAGGCGGTTTCGCCACCAATACACGCGAACCCCGGTCATCAGATACGGCATGGACCAGCGGTAATCTTTCGATTCCGGCAGTTGCAGGACCTGGCGGGGTTCACAGACGATCCCCGCGTCAGTGGGGCGAATCCATTTGACGCCGAGTTCATTCTCGAGAAAAGCGTAGACCGCGCTCAAGGTTCCGCAACGGGTTCGGTCCGCCGTCAGGCTGCCGCCCCAGGCGTCATCGCCCCAGAAATAAACCTTGTCGCCGCAGACCGCATAGCGGGCCCCGGTTCTCTCCAATGTCGTTTCCCCGCCGGGCGCCGGGGTTCCGACCAGGAACCGGTATCGGGCGCCCGATTGCGGGGGACCGGCAATCAGGGCGAGATGCTTCCGCATTTCCTCGCCGGCAAGTTTCTGAACCGGATCGTCCGGCCTGGCGACTTCGACATTCACCTGGGCCAGCGGCCACTCCAGAGCCGACGCCGAAAGCATTCCGGCCAGCAGAAAGGCAATGAACGATAATTTCACAATGAACTCCTTGAGATTATTAAAAGTTGATTAATAGCTGTCGAACGTGATATACCACCACCCGGAGGCGGCCGGAATGTCGTGGTTTTCCATGAAAAGCTGTTCCGCATGACCATCCAGATAGAGCATCGTCCCGGACTGCTGACCGTTGTGCCAGGGGTAGAAGCCATAGGAAGAGGGCATGGCCGGATTGTAGCTTTTGGAAACGCGATAATTGCCGTTGTGCATATAATAACCGATATTGCAGTCGCCGATGACAAATTTTTTCGATGGCTGCCTGGCTTTGATGATTTTGGGGTAATCGACCCCTTCTTCGCCAAGGCGCCAGTTGTAAGCCAGGGATTCGCCCGCGGTCGGGGTCGTGGCCGGATTGGGCTTGGAGGGACAGCCGAGATACTGATCGACGCGCACCTCTTTGTAAAGCCCGGCGTCGTATATGGAACGATACCAGCGCTGATTGGTTCCGGCGCTACCCCAGCGCGCCAGCGGCGCGTAGTCGTCGCACTGTTCGAAATACATGCCGAATATCGTGGCGAGCTGTTTGCGGTTGCTGACGCATTTGATAGTCCTGCTGCGTTCGCGGGCTTTGTTCAACGCCGGCAACAGCATGGCAGCCAGAATGGCGATGATCGCGATCACGACCAGGAGCTCAATAAGTGTGAATTTTCGTTTTACGAGGCGTGACATTTTTTCCCTCCGTTTTTAGTGGTTGTATTTCCGATGTGAAGTGCTGCCGGGATCAGTATTTTTTCGCCCATGACCGGGGCTCCAAGATGTTCCAGTATCCATTCGATACAGCGGTGGGCGCAAGCTCGGCGGGGCAGAACCACCCGGGTAATGTCGTCGCACCCCTCTACTTCGTCGTAACCGATGATCATGGTTTGTTCCGGGATTTTGACACCGTCCCGCCGCAGACAGGAGGACAGAATGATTCCCTCGTTGCTGCCGGTACAGACGTAACCGTCAAGCAGCCGATGATTTTTCAGATGGTCGCCGATCTGCTGGACGACGTTGAAAAACTGGCTTTCCCCGGTCAATTCCCAGATAAAATCCGGTTCGATGCTCAAACCGGAGTCACGCATGGCGCTGACGTATCCGAGCAGTTTGCGCTGAATATTGGGATTTTCGAGATTCCGCACGACCAGGCCCACCTTGCGGCAACCTTTTTCAACCAGGAAGCGGGTTGCCATATAGGTGGTCCCTACCGTGTCGGCAGTGACCGTACTGAACGGCATGGAATCATTGGTCATATAGGCGACGAGCGGAATTTTGCAGTTGAAAAGAACTTCCGGAATATCCGCGCTGAAAGAAAAAAGAAGAACGATACCGTCATAATCCTCGGATTTCCGCAGAAAACGGTCATAAACCGGCGATGATTCGTTCCGCCCCAGTTCGGCGAACTCAAGCTGGATGCCCAGCGCCGCCCGCTTCTCCTCAAGCCCCTGAACAAACTCCTGCCGATAGTACGAATGGGAACGCTCGTTATCGAACACTTTCTCGGCCAGAACCAAAATCCGAACCTGCGATAGATCGGGGTGCAGGACAACCGTACCGTGACCTTGCCGGGTTTCCGCCAGACCGCGCTCCGCCAGCTCATGGTAAATCCTGTTTACAGTCTGATAATGAAGGCCGCATTTCCGCCCCAGTGTCCGTGCTCCCGGCAGGCGGCTTCCTGGCGGAATGACGCCGTTCAGGATCATAGTCCGCAGTTTTTTCCGCAAATCCGCGGGATCATTTATGTTTTCAAGACCGTTCATATTGCTCCATCGTCCGTTTGCCTATTATTGATTATAAAAGAAAGAACGGATTTTGCAATATGCCGATTTTGAAATTCAGTGTTTTTTCATCAATACCCGGGAAAAAGTGATATAATAATTATCATGGTAATATATCACATGGATCAACGGCTTATGAGAATACGACTTTTGCCGGACATCGCCCGGCGAGGCGCTCGCGGAAAGGCTCAAGCTGTTCCCGTGAGGCGAATCCGCCGAGCGGAACCGAGGTTTTGCCCAGGCGGGTCCGCTTGGATTCACCCAACGGATGGTACGGCATCAGATTGATTTCACTCAAATGACGGAGACTGTTGGCGACTTCGGCAATGCCGTCGGCATGTTCGAACCGGTCATTGAGCCCGGGAACAATCGGACAGCGCAGAATAGTCACCCCGCCCCGGCGGTCGATTTCCCGCAGGTTGTCGAGGATTGGCTCCAACGGTACGCCGGTGTATTCGAGGTGGCGTTCCGGGTCGGTTTCTTTCAGGTCGTACAGGAAAATATCGACGAACGGCAGCATTTTTTCGATTTTCGCCCATTGCGCGAACCCGGAAGTATCGAGACAGTTGTGGATGTTCTCCTTTTTCGCGGCCTCCAGCAGTGCGGTGGTGAACTCCGGCTGAAACAGCGGTTCGCCCCCGGAAACAGTCATGCCGCCGCCGGAGTTTTCATAGAAAATCCGGTCCTTGAGAACCTCGGCCAGCACGTCTTCGACCGTCATGCGGCGTCCGATGATCTCGCGCGCCCCGACGTAGCATTTTTCGGCACATTTGCCGCAACCGGTACAGAGAGCGCGGTCAAGGCCGTTCGGACAAACCGAACTGCACCAGCCGCAGCCGATGCATTTCTCCGGCGAGAACGACAGTTCCGGCAGGGGGCTTTGCGATTCGGGGTTGTGGCACCAGACACAGCGCAGGGGGCATCCTTTCAGGAATACCGCGGTACGAATGCCCGGTCCGTCGTTAATGGCAAACTTTTTGATATCGAAAATCATTCCGTCCATATTAAAATCCTTTCCCGGTGCGGTCGATCAGCGCATCCTGCCATTTACGGTCGATGGCGACAAAACGGGCGCTGAAACCGCTCACCCGCACCTGTAATGAAGTAAAACGTTCCGGTTCGGCCTGCGCCAGTTTCAATTCTTCCGGCGAGACGATATTGACATGAATATGGGTGCCTCCTTCGGCGAAATAGCCCGCGATCAACTGACGGAGTTTTTCCGCAGTGATCTCGCGCCGGGTAAACGACAGAATGAACGGGTTGCCGCAGGCGGCCTTTTGCTGGGCGACGTGGGCGGCGGAATTCAACGCGGCCGTCGGCCTGGTGACGGTCCCCTCCGAGGGATTGCAGCCGTAGGAACAACGTTCATCCTGCCGGCGCCCGTCCGGCGTGGGCGGAAGCGACCGTTTGATATCGGCCGCGAACCAGAAAAAGGCCGGATACGGCAGCGAACCGTCGTCGAGCGGATATTTCAGGACGGTATCGGCGATCAGCGTCGATAATTCGTGGGCCAGTTGATTGGTTTCGGTATTGTCGGTGCCGAATCTTCCCGGCAGGTTCCGGCAATAACGGCGGAATGCCTCATCCGGGAAATCCTGTTCCAGCCGGGCCGCAAACTCTTTCAAAGTGCAAAGTTTCTCCGTGTATACCACCTGACGGACAGTGTGTATGCTGTCCGTCAGAGTCCCGATGCCGAGGATGTTGACTCCGAAAAGATTATAGACGCCTCCCATATCGGTGACGTAGCGGTTCTTGCCGATGCAGTCCCTGACGCAGATACTTTCGAACGGGGTGGCGGAGTTCTCGCGCAATCTATTCTTGGCGGCGTTGAAACCCGGCAGGATGGCTTCCTGGTAATGGCGGCGGAAATATTCCTTGAAACCCTCCAGAAAATCGTCGTAACAAGCCGCGTCGGCAACCTGCATGTAGGCGGAAATAATCTCCGGCAGCGCGAAGCCACCGCCGACCGTGAGCGGAACGGTGTCGCCGGGCGGGCAAGCCTCGTAACAACCGACAATCGCCCAATCGTCCGCCCGGTCCGCCGGAATATCGCAATAGCGGAGGCTCCGGGCAACCGCCGGGGTATTGAAATAAGACGGCATACCGCTGCCGTCCAGCGTCAACGCCAGGGCGGCGTCCCAGACCTCTTGAGACGTACTGGAATCGACCCGCAGGGACAGCGACGGCTGCCATGTTTTCAACAGCCTCGTCGCATGAAGAATCATCAATGCCAGCGGGCCGCCGGTCAGCGTCAGGTTCTGCGATTCATCGCCCTCGCAGCACTTGATCAGAAACGCGCAAACCAGCTCGAAATCCTGTTCGGGATCGTCACTCAGATAAGACGACAGATATTGATCAAGCCGACCGAACGACACTGCGGACGAAGCCCCCTCGACATGCAGGAAAATCTGCATAAACCAGACCATTTGCAAGGCCTCGCGCAAATTTTCAGGGGGACGCTCCGCGAGGACTTCACAACCTTTGTGCCGGCGGATATAATGCGCGAACGCATCAAGCGTTTCCAGAAACGCCTGTTTGACCATGCCCTCCGGCATGACCTCGATCTTCCGGCGGCGGCCCGGAATACCGTCGTTCAGCATACCGGGGTAATCGACGACATTATGCCCATGGGCTCCGCCGCTGGCAAAACGTTGCGATCCTTGAAAAACGGGTTCTTCGCGAACCGGGATTTCCCGGGCGAAATTTTTCAGCAACCGCGCACGAAAAACCAGATTATGCATTCCGGCGGTTTCCTGCCGGGTATCCTCGGCGATCTTCCGATAGGCTTCTTCCAGTGCCGGATCGATCAGTTTCCGGTTGCTGAAATTGATCTTGAGCACCTGCTCAAGTTCCTGCTGCATGGCTTTGATTTTTTCAGTCAGTCGATACATGATATACCTTTGAATTTCAGGTTATGCGAATCATACCAGGCGCATGGTCAGCGGTAGGACTCCTCCAGGATTTTCAGCGATTCGGCTCGGGTCAGCTTGACGCGGTCCAGCTCGAACAGACCCCCCATCGTATCCCAGGCGTTGTCGTTGATCGCCGGAAGGTCTTCGCGCTTGATGCCAAACGCCGACATTTTCAAATCGTCTACGCCGCAGTCACGGCGGAGTTGCTCCAGGGTCTCGCAGAAACAGCCCGTCCCGACGACCTTGGCCATCGCGGAGAAACGTTCCGGAACCAGCAGTGCAAAGTGGTTGAACCACGCCTTCGATACCATCAGCAGCGCCGCCCCGTGAGTGACATTCGGAAACATGCCGCCAATGGCATGGGCCAGTGAATGTTCGGACGTATTGCACGAGGTCGATTCGGCCATGCCGGACAACGTATTGGCCAACGCCACGTCGGTGCGCGCCGCGAGGTTTTTCCCGTCTTTGACGGCGGCGGGCAACGATTTCACCAACAGTTCGATACTTTTCAGACTGTAAAGCTCGCTGATCGGGGTGGCGATGGTCGCCAGATAGCACTCCGCCGCATGAAAAAATGCATCGAATCCCTGATACGCGGTCAGGTTGGGAGGCACCGTTACCATTAATTCGGGATCGACAATAGCGATGACCGGAAAAGTGGCGTCGTAGCCGAACCCGATTTTTTCGTCGCCGTTGGTGACCACCGTCCACGGGTCGGCTTCGGTGCCGGTACCGGCGGTGGTGGTGACGGCCACGACCGGAAGCGGCTGGTTCGGCACCGGCTGGCCCTTGCCCGTCCCGCCGAAGATATAATCCCAGTAATCGCCGGGGTTCACCGCCATCACCGCAATCGATTTGGCCGAATCAATGGGACTGCCGCCGCCGAGGCCAATGACGAAATCGCATTTTTCGTTCTTAACCATGACCGCACCGGCCATCACCTGTTCTTTGGTCGGATTGGCCTGTATGCCGTCATAAACGGCGCTTTCGACACCGTTCTTTTTCAACAGGTTTTGAACCCGGTCGAGCGTGCCGTTGGCCCGGATTGATTTGCCGGACGTGATGACGATCAACGCCTTTTTGCCGGGCAGTCCGATTTCGCCGAGCACCTGCAATTGGCCGGGCCCGAAATAGATTTTGGTCGGAATGAAATTTACGAATGACTTCATGATACCTCCAGTGGCGTTAGTATTCGGTTCGATCTATTAATTCTTGTTGTTCATTTGGGGATAATGCCGTAAAATATTCTGAAAAGCCGGTTTTACGGATCAGTAAAGTCCGATATTTTTGCGGAAGTTTTCTGGCTTCCTCCAAGGTTTGCCGGTTGACAATCGTGAAACCAACGTGCAAACCATTGGCATCGAAGAAACTTTTGATCAAGGCGGCAAATTGTTCGGAGGATGGACGGCAGCAGAATTTCAAATTCAAGCCGCCGCAAATACAACGCTCAAGGGGCAACGTTGCGACACTGGTCAGCAATTCGGTGGGGCCTCCACAGTCACCGCCATGGACAGGTGACTGATTTTCGCTGACGGGGGTTCCCGCCAGACGCCCGTCGGGAGTGGCGCCGACTTTCGAACCGAACAGGGAGTGCTGGGTAAGAGAATAAAATGAGGGCATTGCCAAAAAGCCCTCTTCCCGACCGACTTGTTCAAAAGCGTCAATCAGAACATTGCCCACAGCTCTGGCGAAATGATCCACTTCTTTGATGGCGTTTCCATATTTGGGGAATCGGTTGATGATCTCCTCACGCAGCGCTTCATGGCCCGCGAAATTATTCTCGATAATAGCAATAATCTCCGGATAGGAAAAACGTTTTCCGAGAATATCCACAGCGATCAGACTGTCTGCCATATTGGCGATGCCGGAAAACATGCGATGCTGCCAGCGGTAATTCTCGGCCCCCTTGCGGTAAATATCCAAGCAACTCTGAATGCAACTGGGAAAAAACAAGGATTCAAAGCGGAAACATAAGTGTTCCACGTAAATTCGGGTACGATACATTCTGGTATCTTCCAGCATTTTTTTGTACGCGATATTTCGGAATTCGGTTAGAATCTCCTCCGGTCCATGAGCGAGTAGCAATGCTTCCCGAAACCACGCCAAACTATTTTCGAACGTATCAATTCTGCGCATGATATTATACAGTCTTCCCGGCAGGTCCACACGGTTGCATGCCGTGAAAGAATAATCTTCGACATCCCGGGGTAAAATTCCGCTGTTCAGCAGTTTGCCGGTGATCATCCGATCATTGAAAAAGTTGCATTGCGAATCCAGTGTATGTGCGGCCCGTCCGGCCAGCCGGAAATCTTTTGCAAGGCGAAAATTCAGGGTCGGCTGCGGCAGTTTGATTGCCTCGGCCGCCTCCACAATCATATTGGAAATCCGGTTAAAGTCGGGTCCCAGGGTAATATATTGCTTGCTCGACTGGCAAGGAATCGGTTTAGCCGCGTAATTATCAGTGGCAGTTCCTGTAATTTCATTGAATTTGATCAGAAAAAAAGCCAGCAGTTCGGTCGCCTCATCATTATCCGGTACATTGCAATATTCCTGCAGGTATTTGTCGATTCTGCCGGGGGCGAAATCACGAGCGCCGCAGACCGTACTGCAGATAAACTGCATCATCCAGATAGATTGCAATGCGGAATAGAAATCATATGCGCCGAAGTAAGGAACATGGCGCAAAGCTTTTGCCATATCCGCTTTCCCTGCCTTTTCAGCGGCCTCCGCATAGCGGTTGCAGAAACGCCGTATGGCATGGATGCAACCCAGAGTCTGCCGCTCAAAATACCGTGCTTCCGGAGTGTTGAGACGCATTGCATGCCGGGAAACTTCTTCGGCAATCCCCGCCAAGCCGTTTTTTAAAATCAGCGGCATCGGCAGGGTGATATGCCCTTCACAGCTCAGACCGAGTCGAGTGAAGGCATCTGTATGGGGCCAACGTCCTTCCACCATCCGTCCAGCGAAGCGGTCATCGGGATCAATGGGCGTTGAAAGGTGGTCCAGCAACAGTTCAAATTCATGCAGGTAGCGTTCTTCGACCGGCAACGCAGAGGTTTCCGCGGCATGCTCCCGCAGAATATTTTCCCGTTCGATAAAACAGGCCGAATTATCGGAATCGAGAATTTGCCGGCGTAAACGATTCAGAGACGCTTTATCCATTTTCTTTCCCCTACCTTCATATTTCCTTGTAAATGGTCCTCATGATGACTTCCGCCTGCATTTCGGGCGAGAGACCGGTGAAATAATCCGTATAGCCGCCGATGCGGACCACCAGGTCACGGTATTCCTCGGGATGAAGCTGGGCCGCTTTCAGTTTGTCGGCGTCAAGGATATTGATCTGGGTTTCAAAGCCGCCGCATTGGATAAAAGTATCGATCAGGGCTTCGAGTTTCCCGCGCGCCTCCGGCGAGGCCGTAGCCGCCGCGGTGTAACGCTGGTTGAAGGCACTGCCGCCCAACATCGGCTGATGATTCCAGAAACAGACCGAATTGATCGCCGAGGTAGGACCATTTTTCTCGCGCCCCTGCGCCGGGCCCGCGCCGTCGGCGAACGGAAATCCAGCGCGACGGCCATCGGGGGTGGCTCCGCACTCTTTGCCCAGACGCTGATGTTGTTCCCAGCAGAATGTACCGGGGATAAATGGCGAATCGTCCGGAAACATCTTCTGTTCCGCGCACTTGTCGATAATATATTGGGTGATGACCGGGATTTCACCGTCCACTTCCGGGTCGGCATTGCCGTACTTCGGATGAGCGTTCAGGAAACGCTGGCGCAAGGCTTCATTGCCGGCAAAATCCTGCTTCAGCACCGAACGAAGTTCCGACAGCGACAGATTCCCGTTCTCATAGACTTCCCTGCGGATCACCAGCAGCGAATCGGTCAGGTTCGCCAGTCCGACAAACGAACACTCCACCCAGTTGTAAAGCGCGCCCCCCTCCTCGATGTCAAGTCCGCGCTCAATACAGTCCCGGGTGAAAAGGCTCTGGATCGGCCTACGGGTACCCTGAAAGCGAAGTTTGCGGAGGTCGTTTTGCACGACGACTTCGGCATCGATTTTTTCACCCAGCAGTTGGAAGTAACCGGAACGGAATTCCTCATAGGTTGCCGCGGCAGTATTCTCCATGTATTCCAGCAGGATCGTACAGAGCGGAAAATACGGGCTGGCCACGTAAACATTGCTGGCTCCGCACGGGGTGATTTCAACACAGGTGGAGTTGATGTATTCCCCGGCTTCGGCGGACGGCACACCGTACTGGATCATCGCCTTTTTGATCAGGTCGTCGTTGAAGATCGCGACATTGGAAATGCCGTCAGCGATCAGTTCCACCGCCAGTTTACGCAGGGCGGGCGGGGTATGGACGTTCCAGCAGACCCCGACACTGGGGTATACCAGACGGGTCCGGCGCAGGGCCTCCAGTGCCAGGTACGACAGCTCGTTGCAGACATCATCGCCGCCGACCATCACGGCATAGGCCAACCCGCGTTTACAGGAATTGTTAATAAAAAGATAAAGGGTTTCGATCATCTCAAGCGCCTCTTCGCGGATCAAGCGTCCAGCCGTGATATCCGCCTCGTAAAAACGGATCAGGCGGCGGTCAATGCGACCTGGCCCTACCAATCCCGCACAGTCCCCGATCTGAATCGCAACCATGACGAACCACATCAGTTGTATCGCTTCGCGGAAGGTCCGCGGGGGACCGTTCGCAATATGATTGCAGGCGGCGGCGACCTTCGGATCGACCGCCTGTGCCGCCGCATTGCGGCTCATGGAGGAAATCCCGTCGGCCGCAATCACGAAACTGGGAAGATGTTTCGCTTTTTCGCGAAGCCCGTCAAGGCCGAGCTTGAAAAGGTTGTCATAGAACGGTTCACAATGTCCATTCTGCCCGCCGGTAACCGGAAAATAACCGTGCAATCCCGCGGCGGCCTTTTCCCATTCCTCCCGGACAACCGCGAGGGGTTCGATCCGCCCGATCAGGGGTTCGCCCGGCGCATGAATAAAGCGAAGCGCGCGCAAGCGCGCCGCCCCCAGCTCCGCGTAACGTTCCGCAAGAGGACGGCCTTCGGTTTCCCGCCAGACTCTCAGCATCACCGGCAGATTATTGGTATTGGTGATTCCGCTCAATTTCAGCTGTGCATCCAACACTTCATTTCTGAGCTTCATAAATATAACTCCTTGATGGATTGATACTCGATAGTACCGTAATGGCATTCATCATATGCCTCACGTATTGTGCTTGAAACGTTCAATAAGTTCCAGACGTTCCTGATAGGCCAAGCTGTTGAAGCGTCTGCTGTAGCCGCCGATGCGCACCGTCAAGTCTTCGTACAATTCCGGGGTGGCGATGGCTTTTTCCAAATCCTCGATTGAAACCGCATTGACCTGAATCTGCAGTCCGCCCATATCAAAATAGGAACGCAGCAGCGCCCGGAAATTCCGCCGGACCTCCGGCGTATCATACATATTGCGGTCCAGATAGATGTCAAGAGCCTTCCCGCCGGGAAAATCGGTCTGGTCAATCGCGGCCGCCGAATGAATCAGGCCACCGAGCCCCTGACGGTTTCGTCCCTGCATCGGGCCGATGTTTTTGGCGAACGGCTCCCCGTCTTTGCGACCGTCCAGGCTGGCCGGATAATTGCGGCCCCTTTGCATATTGGTATTCAGTGTGTGAAAACTCGGCATGTACTGAATATGACCTTTCGGATTTTCTTCGCGGACGACACGGGCCAGTTCCCGGGCCAGTTTTGCCGCCATCTGATCGGCGACGGCATTGCCGTTGCCGAATTTCGGGCAGTCCAGGAGTTCAAGGCGAATCGGTTCGGCGTCCTCAAAATTACGTTCCACCGCGTGAACCAGTTCCGGCAAACTCCGGGACTTCCGGCGGAAAACCAGTTCATCGATCGCCACCAGCGCATCCGAGGTGTTTACCATGGCGAAGAAGTCAATATTGGCCGTATGGTATTTCACCCCTCCCTGCAGCCGGTCGGCTCCCGGTATGCCGCCTTTCAGCAACGCGGAAGCGAAGGGATCGCAAAACATTTCCTGATTCCTGACGCTGTGCTGCCGCATTAATTGATGGAGGTGTTGGCGATGATAGTCCAGAAGCGCGGCAAAAATTTCATCCATACTGCGGCGCTGCGGCGTGACCGCCGATTTCAAGCCGGCCAGAACGTTAATGACAATCGCCCACATGTCGCTGAATTCATGGCCGCCGATCATCAGCCCCATGCAACTGTTGACGCTCCAATATTTCAGGTCGTCTTCGCCGACGCCGCGCTTCAACAGGGTCTTGCGGCAGTTTTCTTCGCTGTAAAATGTCGGCTGGCCGACCGTGAAAAGTTCCGGGCGGATAAACATCGCCAGATCTTCATCCTTCATATTGCGGTGACAGCGTACGGCAATCAACGGCGCCGGCAGATGTTCCTCCACCAATACCTCCGCCAGCAATCGGCTCAGCTCGTTGAACTGGTCATTGCCGTCGGCATCGCAGCCGCCCAGATTCACGGCTCCGGCACCGTCGCCGCTCATATTGAGCATACGGATGAATTCGGTCAACCGGGCTTTCAACTCCGCAAGGGGTACGCCATCGGCGAGGTCCCGGCGGAAATAAGGATAGCAGTATTGGTCGAGGCGTCCCAGCGAGGTGGAGGCGAAACTATGCTCCCCAATACCGGTCACGGCCTGGACAAGAAAGATGCTTTGCAAGGCTTCGGCCAATGTCCGGGCCGGTTCGGCGGGAACACGTCGACAAAGTTCAAAACCACGCTCGGCGTAACGATTTGAAAAATCAATGGCCGCCTCCAGAGCCATCTTCTGCTCCTGGCTCGGAGCCGCTTCCGCCATTGCCCGCAGGCCGAACTTCAGCACGTTTTCATAGTCCAGAGTGGTATGGTTCGGTGAAACGCCATATGTGTATTCGAAAATAGGCGGCGCCGGTTGTGGAACCGGTTGCGGAGCCGGAGACGGCGGCGGCAAATCGAAACGGCGGTCATCCGCCTCAATCCCGAACAGGCCGGCTATTCCCGGCGGCGAACCGACAATCGGAATTTCGGCCAATATCCGGCGAAAGCATTCAATTTCGCTTTCATTCCTGTACTTCTGCCTCAAAAAGTAGATCGGCTTTTCATAATTGTAAGAATTTTTCATCCGTATAACTCCTGAAAATATTTCCGGGGCTGTGACCACTCCGGTTCAGTTTCGTTACAAGCTGTGTTCGGTCCGCTTCAACACTTCAAGCTGAAGCGCCCGGTTCAGGCGGTGGTAGTATTCGCTGTAACCGCCGATACGGACGATCAGGTTCGGGTAGGCGTCCGGATTTTCATAGGCTTTCCGCAACGTTTCCGGGTCGATCAGCGTCAATTGCAACTGCATGCCGCCCATGTCGAAGAAACTTTGGATCAACGCCTTGAGTTCCGCCCGATGCGTTCGCGTCATGGAACGCCTGATCCGCAGGTTCAGAACCGGCGTCCCCAGCCCCAGTTGACCGGGAAGCTTGCCGACAGACTTCAACAGCGCGGTCGGCCCGTTCATATCCGTACCGGAAACCGCGCCGATGGAATCCACCACCGGGGCCCCCGCTTTGCGTCCGTCCGGCGTGGCGTCGATATATCGCCCCTGTTCCGCGTAACTGGTCAGCAGGATGACCGCGGGATAAGCCGGGCCGCAGCCGCGCATCGGATATTTGCGGATCAGTCCGAACGTGTATTGGGTCAGTTTGCGGGCAATTTCATCGATTTCGGGTGAATCGTTGCCAAATTTGTCTTTCAAGCCCTGCCGGGCGCCGAGCATGTTGACCGCGTTGGTCAACCCGGCCACATTGAAGATACTGCCGTAGTAACGGGCACCGCCGTTGCGGTATTCCAGCTCGCGATCAATGCAGTCGTCAACGAACAGCGTGCGGATCAGTTGCGGCCGGTGTTGAGCGGCAAATTCGCTGTTGAGCTTGACCTCGGCCGCGAATTCCTCCGCTTTGCGCTTGATATCGGCATGGTATTGACCGTCCGGGTTGGCGGCGAGGATATCCAACAGATTGATGCCGCCCTCGGTGGAACCGATATTCGAACAGCCTTCGAACATCAATTCCGTACAGCCGCCGAACACGAACCTTTCACGGTCTTTGCCCTTGGCGTTGCTGGTTTTGGCAATGCCCTTGCGGTAAGCCGTTTCATTGTACAAACAGGGATTGGGTATGCCGTTGGACCAGACATCGAACACATGGTCCCATACGGCATCGGGCGTTTTCGGCCCGATCAACAACCCGGAGTTGGGGCGGGAAAACTTCTGCGCCCGCAGACAGAGGGTGGTAAAATCCGGGTATTTGGACGTATAAAGCAGGTGCCAGCCGCAACGAATATCCATGGTGTGGAACAATTCCTCCACGTAAGCCCCGGCGTCCTCTTCCCCCCGGTAGAACTCACCCATATAATCATCGAAACGCCCCGCCGAATCGTATTGGTCCAGCGCGAAAAAGAAGTTGAAACTGCGCATGGCGCTCCTGAAGTCGACGGCGGGATTCATGACCTCCTCCCGGATCGTGCCGGGGGCACGTTTCAGGAAAGAACCGATTCCCTTCAGGACATCCTGCAACGCCTTTTTCAGCGGCGATGCGGACATGGCGTTCACCCGTTCGATATAACGGCCCAGTCCTTCCCGGAGAATCCGCGGGTAATTCAACACCGTATGGGTCCAACCGTTCCCGCCGATCTGATAACGCGGTGCAATCAGGCAGGCACTGAAAAAATTCAGTTCGCCGATGATCCGTTCCAGCAGGTTTTTTTCGAAAGAATCTTTCAGCTGTTCGTCACCGGCGCGACGCAGTCCCACGCCGTCGATCTCGAAACTGTTGCTGTAATGAAACCGCACATAACAGCCGCTCAAGCGCCAGAGATCCTGTTCCAGTGTCGGATAGAGAAGGCCCGCCTCCGGCGGCGGCTCCGCGTGTTCGAAATAACGCCGCAGGCCGCGGCCGTAACGTTCGACAATGGTGGCGTTTTCATCCTCATACATCCCGGCGGCCAGCGGTTCGCCGAGTTGATAGAGTATTTCAGCTTTACGGTTCATGGATATATCCTCCCTGATATCCGATACTGTCAGAAATATTTTCGGCGCAGGCCAAGACTTTGGCGCGCAGTTCCGGAATCGACTCCGGGTCCAGCCGCGACGACATTCCTGTAATGCCGACCCCGGCCACCACCCTGCCCGTCGCGTTGAACACCGGCGAACCGATACAGTAGTTGCCCAGCAGGTATTCCTCGAATTCGGAACTGCTGTAGGTCCGGCGGACATCCTCCAGTTCCCTGCGGATCAACTGCGGATCGGTGACGGTGTGAATATTCATTTGCGGGCGCGGCAGCGCCATGATTTTCTCCGCCTCGGCGTCCGGCAGAAACGCCCAGACCGCTTTGCCGAAAGCATTGCCGTGCCAGTGGATCCGCGAACCCGGCGTGACCGCCTGATAATATGCCGCGGGCGGAGCCACAAAATCGAGCTGAAGCATCCGGTCGCCGTCCGGCACCTGAATCTGAACGCTTTCGCGGGTTTCCAGCGCCAGTTTTTCCAGCCACGGCCGGGCCTGTTTGCGCAAGTCAAAACTGTTCTGCAGTTTCATGCCAAGCGAGAACAGCGCGGCGGTCAGCTCGTATTGACCGGCCGCGTTTTTCCGGACGTATCCTTTTTCGGAAAGCACATTCAGAATCCGAAACGTCAGGTTTGCCGTCAGTTCCAGCCGCCGGGCCAGTTCCGTCGGCCCCCAGGCCCCCGGTTCAGCCACCATAAATTCCAAAAGCTCCAGGACAGCCGCCGCCGCCGGAGCCTCATATTTTTTCTCCGTCATATCAAAAATCCATTTTATATTTAAAAATAAATTCTATATATAGAATAACGCCAAATCCGAAAATATCAACAGTTCTTCCCGAATAATGGTCCGTTTTTTTGCATTTCGACAGTCATAGAAAAGAGCGGATCAATCAGATAAATAAATTTCATACCTTAATTTATCTATCCGGCGAGAAAAAATTAACATCGGAGTTAGATTATACGAAGAAAAACCCGTTTACAGTTATGACACGATAAAATAAATCAGGAGACGATGGCGCATGCATGACATTCATATCCACACTTCGCTGTCCAGTTGTTCTTCGACGGACCTGTCTCTCTATGTTCCAGAGATCAGGAAACACAAGTATGCCGCCGTCGGCTTCGCCAATCATGTATGGGACAGCGCGGTGCCGGGGGCCAGCGACTGGTATAAACCCCAGGACATCGCCCATGTGCTTAAATTGAGGGAAGAACTCGGACGATATGATTTTGGCGAAACGAAAGTCTATCTCGGCTGTGAAGCGGAATATATCGGCGGAGGAGTGGTCGGGCTTGACCCGCGCAATGCGCCGCTCTTCGACTATGTGCTGGTGTCCGCGCACCACTTCCATATGGCCGGTTTTACGCGCCCGGCGGACCTGACCGATCTCGGAGAAGTACGGAAATTGATGCTGGAGCGGTTCCTGGAAGTCTGTGATATCGGCTTTGCGTTTGGAGTGGTTCATCCATTTCTGCCGATGGGTTACATGGATTCGGCACTGGAGATTCTGCGCGGTATTAAGGATGAGAATTTCAGAGCCTGTTTCCGTTACGCGGCGGAACGGAAGAAATCAATCGAAATCAACCTTTCGGTATTCCGCAAATTCACCGAAGCGGAGTTGTCTGAATACCGGAGGATGATGACCATCGCCCGAAAATGCGGGTGCCGCTTCCATATCGGTTCGGACGCCCACACGGTTGAATCCTTCAACCCGGAACAGATCATTTCGGGCGAACGCTTTGCTTCCGACTGCGGCATCACCCTGCCGGAAGACCCGCTGGCGTGACGGTTCCGCCATGCCGGGCGGCATGGCGGAATTCCCGATTTTCAGGATTAGAGATCGGCGCCGGCGGCGGCCAGATTTTTGCGGAGTTCGACTCCGTTTACGTCCGCCGGGGCTTTGCCGGACTTCACCGCCATGGCGGCGGCCATGCCCGCGGCCTGTCCGATACTGCATACCGGCGGCATCACCCGGGCACTGCTGTGCAAGGCGTGATCCAGCGAAATGGCGCGGCAGCCCATCAGCAGATTGACGCTGTTTTTCGGAACGATGGCGCGGTAGCTGATTTCATACCATTTATCTTCCGCGATCGCTTTGATGACGGTGCCGGTTCCGGACGGATTGTGAATGTCGATCGGATAGCGGACCTTGGCGATGCCGTCAGGATAATGACGGGCTTCGGTGAAATCGTCCGCGGTCTGCATGATCTGCCCGATGATACGGCGGGTTTCGCGAATGCCGATATGATGAGCGATCGAGTGAATCCGGGCGGTTTCAAATCCGG
>CALABZ010000370.1 GCA_937888615.1 uncultured Lentisphaeria bacterium
TTTGGTACAAAGTTTTAATCCGCTTGAAAATATCAAGTATCTTACTGGCGTCCGGCATAACGAATTCGCACTTGTCACAATCAATGAAATCCAATCCGCTGTTATGCAGCAATGCACGACCATTATTGATATAGTATCCGACCGGTTCTTTGGCGGTGGAACTCAAGCGCTCAATATAGTCCAGCACATTTTCGTGGGCGGCCGGTTCCGGGTAATTCCCGGCTGTCAAAAGATAATAATTGATGAATCCGTACGGCATATAGCAGGTTTTGCCGCCCCAGCTCAAATCAGCGGGTTTCAGTAGCAGTCCGTCATAAACGTCACCATAAAATTCATTCATTATCGATGCGGGAAAAGCCCGGCCGCAGGTAAATCCCGCCCGCGCCAGAAATTCGACAGAACCCAGCCCGAGGTCAAACACGCGATCGGAGTTGGACTCCTGTGAATTGTAACTGACTTTGAGCTCGATATCCGGATTTTCCTCTGTGACCTTTTCGAAAAGTTTATTCCAGAAAGCCAGCTGCCATTCCATTGAATCTTCTATCAGGATATGTAATTGCTTGGCGCCATTATATCGGCCATATAACCGGTCGCCGGAGTACCTGAACTCCACCAGGCTGGCCTGCCCCGATGTTTCCGAGTAAATGCCATCGCCCACTTTGGCTGAAACCAGCTTCGCGTCCTTCAGCAGTTCCACCGCTTTGGAAGCGACGTTGATGCTGACATCGTACTGACTGGCCAGCTCTTTCAGGTTCGGCAGCTTGGTCCCGCACGGCCAGACGCCGCGCCGCAGCTCGGAACAAAGTAAATCATATAATTGCTGATGTTTATGTTTGATCATAATATAATTCCGTTATATTTTAAATTATACAAGAGTAATATCATTTTGTCAAGTAGCATTAATTGATTTTTTGATATTTTCCTGAAAGCGGTCAATCCGGCAGTGAAAAAATTTTAACTACTGAAGGGGAAATATGAGGAACTGCGCGCTCCTCATACTCCAGCGGCCGAACGTCGGCCTCAGGGGTCTTTGAGAGGAAAATATTTTTTTGCAAGGAACAACCGGGCAGATCAGGTTTTTCCTCTGCACACCTCTTTCCAATCTTTTCTTTTGCGGTGATTTTTCCGGCCACTGGTGCGCGAGGAATGCGGAATTCCTCGCGTTCTCTTTTTCAGCTCAAAATTAAACTGTCTTTCTCATCCTTTTGGGCGACTGTTGGCGGACGCCTGACCAGATTGTACAGGGTGAAGCAAATCAGGTTGCAGGCTACTCCGACCAGCAGGCCGTCAAATGGAATTTTGCGTCCCAGGGTCAGGTTCCAGGCCAGTGAACCGGCCAGGCCGGCAAAGAAGCCGACGAAGAATGAACTTTTTCTGACTTTGAGCCCTATAAGCGCGGATACCAGCTGCACCAGAATCAGCGGGGACCAGAAATTGTAAGCGAAAACGAGCACGTCGAGGATGTTCGGGATAAACAGGACAAACAATAATGCGGCGGCGCCGGTTACCACATTGACGAACTGGGCGGCCAGTAATTTATGGCGGTCCGGCATGTTTTCCGATCCGGCCAGCGGCAGGTAAACGTCCTTGACTACCGCCACCGAGGCGCTGTGCAGAAATGAATCCGCCGAACTCATGACGATTGCCATGATGCTGGCAATGACGATACCTTTCAATCCGGTCGGAATCAGCAGTTTAACCATGGCGGGAAAAGTGGTATTGGCATCGATTTCCGGCAGCAGAATCAGTGCGACCAGTCCAATGGCTCCCGAAACCAGAAAAAACGGCACGGAGAGAACGCCGCTCCAGAAAGTACCGAACATTAATTTCCGCCGGTCACGGGATATCAGCAGCCGTTGGACATAGGGCGGTACCAGCGTTTCCCCGATGAAAAACACCAGGAACAGCGATAGAATGGCGCTCGGCGGAACTCCATCCGGTTGCAGTTGAAGTCGTTCAGGCGGCAATTGTTCAATTACGGCATTGACGCCGCCGGCGCGGTAGATACCTATGATCAAGAGCAGCGGCACCGCAACAATCAAGAGGCAGAACTGTACGGCATCGGTCAGGACCACTGCCTTGATGCCGCCGATGGTCGAATAAATCAGAATTACCGCACAACCGATAAGCGCTCCGGCAAAGTACGGTATTCCGAGCAGGCTTTCGAGGATGGCCCCCATGCCGCCAATTTGTGCGCCGAGAATACCGGCGCACGAACAGAAACTTAGTATCCCGCCGGTTATGCGGCCGCTTTTGCCGTAGCATGGCTCGATAATATCACCGACGGAAATGGCGTTCACATGCTTACTGATATGGGGTACGACCAGTAATGACACCAGGATAATCTGTAAGCTGAATCCCAATAGCATGACACTGTAATAAATACCTTCCGAATAGACCTTGGCTGCATTACCCAGTGAAAAACCGCCGCCGATAAATGAGGCGCTCAGAGTGGTAAAGATAAAAAAAGTACCGAAATCGGAATTCGAGACGGCAAATTCTTTCAGCGTTTTATTGGATTTGGAACACCAGACGCCCAGACCCAATACCCCGAGGATATAAGCCGCGATAATAATATAATCAATCATTTTGTAGTTCCATGTTACTCAAGAGTTGTTCCAAAAGTATAAATTAAATGGACTATCGCGAAAATTCAAACCAGCATCAGAAAAATCTAGAAAATTACCGGGTGGGTTCGAAATTTCGGAAGAATAATTTCGGCTGCGGATTTCCGGATAATTTTTTTTGAAGAGGTATTGACAATGCCCGGATCGGCAGTATAATAATAGTATCACAAGCGCTTGTGATAATTGTGAAATGAAGGATATTTTATGGCTACGTTAAAGGATATAGCTAAAAACACCGGGTTCTCGCTGTCGGTTGTGTCGCGGGCTTTGAATCCCAAGCCGGACCAGCAGGTGGCGCCGGATACCAAAGCCCGGATCGAACAGGCCATGCGCGATCTGAACTACCGGCGCAACCATGCGGCTTCGCTTCTGGCGCGCGGCAAAAACGCCGGCATCGGCGTATTTCTGCCCGGTTATGGATATTCGCTGATTGCCGATCTGGTCATTGGTATTTCCGAAGCGGCGGCGTGTCATGATTTTCAATGCTCTTTTTACTTTGGCTTGGACAAGCGCGATTATTTGCGGTTTCTGAATTCGGTGGAAACCGCCGGCAACGCCGGAATCCTTTCTTATATGCCGGACGGCGAATTCAGCCACGGTGAATTGAGCCGGGCTATCGCCGGTTTTCGCGAGCAGGGCGGCAAGATGTTGTTGCTGAACTCGTCCGGTTTGCCGGAAATAGGCATGGAATCGGTGAATATCGACAACCATGCCGGCGGGCGGATCGCCGCTGAACATCTCCTGAATTGCGGCTGTGACGATTATCTTTGCTTGTCCACTCCTAAGGCTTGGCAAACGGAACAGCGTTATGCCGGTTTCGCCGACGCTTTGACACAGCGCGGGTTATCTCCCCGGATTGCCTATATCCATTCGTCCGGGTTTCATCAATACCGGGAAGCGGAAATCAAGCTGCTGCTGTCGGAATCCGCCCGGCGCCGGGTGGGGATTTTCGCGGTGAGCGATTTTTTGGCCATGGAAATCATCCGGAGCTTTTCGCAGCTTGGATTTCAGGAGGAACTCGGGCGGAACATCCGGATCATCGGTTACGACAATACTCCGGGCAGTCAATACGTGCTCCCGGCTTTGACTACGGTCAATCAGCCGTTTCGTGAGCTTGGTCATTGTGGCATGGCCACGTTATTGTCCATGATTACCGGGATGGATTACCGGCAAAATCCGGTACCGCTACCACAACTTATTGTTCGAGAAAGTGCCTAAGGAGTCAGAAAATGCTGAAATACCAATTTTTGATTCTTTTCGGCGCTTTTGGCCGAAATTGTTCGTCACATAACTTGTTATGCTCCTCGCAATTTCAACAAAAATCACTCGGAAATCTTTCAGAAATAAACGGTATTCCAGTAATTTCTAACACCCTTAACAGAAGGAAATCAGTTATGAGAAAACGTCGTTTCACACTTATTGAATTGCTGGTAGTTATTGCAATTATAGCAATTCTCGCAGCGCTGCTGCTGCCCGCGTTGAGCAAAGCCCGCAACAGGGCCCAAGCCATGTCTTGCGTCAGCAATCTGAAGCAGATGTCATTGGGGCTGCATGGTTATTTAAATGATTTTTCGGATACCTTTCCGGCGTTGGATTACGGCGGTGCTGGTGTCTGGTCGTGGCCTGCGGCACTTTATCCATATATCGCCGGCAACGAGTTGGTTTTGATTTACGGTGTTTACCAGACACTCAATAACAAAACGCCCTACCAGTGCCCGTCTCAACTGAAATGGGACCAGAGCGCGGGTTATGTCTCCTACGGATACAATCTGAACGCCTTGGGGACCTCAAACTACGCGGGCACCAGCTATTATGGCCAACCGGTTTCTTATCCCATAAACTTGAGCAGGATCAAACGCCCGAGCCTGCAATTGGTCTGGGCCGACAGTTGGGGAGGAAGTACCACGCTCGAAAATAGGAGTCGGGGTTCCTATAAGCTTGTACAAAGCAACAATCTTTGTTTCCGGCACGACAAACGCAGCAACAGTGCCTATGCGGACGGCCATGTCGCCCCGGAATCCGAACAACTGCTCTGGCTCTCCAATTCGTTGTATTATCCCTTCAACTGTGCTCAAGCCAATCGCGATTACGAAACCCGTACGGCGACGTCATGGGGAGTGCAGTACGGCTATTATCCTTATTGAACAAAAAGGAAATTATCAAATGATTCGACCCGTTTTTCTCCTGTTATGTTCCGCCTTTCTGGCGTTGACGGTCGTCGGCGACGAGGTCGACCTGCTGAAAATCGCCGTCGCCCATAAAGGTCCGGGCAATGGCAAATGGACTTTGGGCGATACCCTGCACCCGTTCCGGAACGGGTATCAGTGGCGCACTCCGCCCGGGGCTCAGACGTCAAAGGTGGATTTGGAACCGATCAAAGTCAAGGGCGGCACCAGTTATATCCTGGACTGCAAAATGCTGCCGACGCAGGCGCTGAAAATTCACGTTTACGCCACGTTTTATGACCATGACGGCAACGCGGGGCCACGCTTGCACGTCATGTCCTTTCAAAACAGTTCGATTTACTGGAAAATTGAGCGGGAACTGATTGTGCCGCCCGGCGTCGAGCAACTGGAATTGTGCCTGGTACTGTCCGACATGAAACTGACGGAGAACACCAACCTGGGGTTCATTTCAGAGATGAAACTGCGGAGTGACGGCCCGTTGAAGCCCCATCCAGAATTGGCTGGCCTTTATGGAAAGAACCTGCTGCCGTTGGGAGATTTCTCCGGTTTCGCCGAGGGAGAAAGCAATCTGGAGAAACTGCATATCATGCGTTTTTCGCAAAAACCGTTCACCGCGGAAGTAACCGGTTCCGAAGCGGACCGTGCCTTGAAAATTCATTATCGCCCGGGCGATTATCAGTATGTCACTTGGTTCACGCCGGAATTGCCACTTTACGGCAGCGCCGGAGTCTTCAAATGCCGCCTGCGGGGCAAGGGCCGGGTTCAATTGATGATCTGGTGGAACCGCCCTGATTTCCCCACAGTGTTCAAGCATTTCGGTTATTTTGACCTGACCCCCGAATACCGTGATTATGAGATTGCTGTTGGCTGTGATGACCCGCTTACCCGGAAAGCGGCGGTGGCGGTCAGTTGCCGCGACCAAGAAGCGGTTTTTGAAATTGCCTCCCTGAGTTTTATCGTACCGGAAATCAAACCATCAAACAAGGAGTAAAGATATGATGCGTCCAATTCTGCTATTGTTGTTTGCCGCCACGGCGGTATCGCTATCGGGCCAGAATCTTCTGACCGGCGAGAAAATCTGGGACTCGGACCAGGTTCGCGTTGTCGATACCGGGCGCGAACCGGGGCAAAAAGCATTTTCCCTGGCGATCCCGGCTCAAACGGTCATGACCCGGCCGATTCCGGTCGATTGTACGAAACGCTATCGCCTGAGCGGTTATCTGAAATCGGCCTCCGCGGAAAAGCCGAGTACCAGTTGTTTCGGGCTGGCTATGCAGGACGCGCGGGGGCTCAACATCATGCAGTCCAATGTCAATGTGGTAGCCGGAAGCGATACTGCCTTGGCCGCCGACGCCGCCAAAGGAGATGAGAAAATCATCGTTAAGGATGCTTCGAACTGGGAAAAGAGGCGTTCCATTCGTACCCTGGCTGTATTCAATATCAAACCGGATTACACCGACCTGCCGAATTTCGCTTTGACCGGGTTGATTGACCGGGTCCGAAAATCCGCCGAAGGTGACACCTATGAAATTACCTTGAAGGCTCCGTTGAACAAAGCTTATCCGACCGGTACGCCGGTCCGGCAGCATCTCTATGGGGCATTGCTCAATTGTTGCGCGGCTTACAGCCGGACTCCCGGTGAATGGACAAAATACACCGCAGAGATCGGCGGCCTGGCTCCTTCCGGCGCGCCGGCTGACCGTTTTTGGGCCGGAACCAAGACCGTTCGGATTCTGATCATGTCCGATGCTGGCCGCACCGGCGCGGAATTACTATTCAGTGATATTGTATTCGAAGAAATCAAAGAATAACCAGGAGAAATCTGCATGAAACACAAAATATCCCTATTGGCGGTTCTGTGCTGTCTGGCCGGAAGCGCGTTGGCCGAACCGCCCCGCCCGGAGTGGGCCGGTAACGACCTGGGCAAAGCCGCCCTGTCGCCCGATTATGTCGACCCGAACTTCGCCCCGCTGAATATCGGTAAAGACAGCGTCGTGTCCGGTTTCAAGCGTCTGATTTCCGCCCCGTCCGGATTGCCGAAGTCCATCGAATGGCGTGATTCGAAAATGCTTCGGGCTCCGGTCCGGATCGAAGCGGCGGGCATGGACAAAGCGGTGTTTTCGTATCGCCTGGACAAGACCGGCAAAAACGGCGCGCGCGGAGTTTCCGAATTTACCGCTAGTGACTTTCGCTATACGGTCACCGCCGATTTTGATTTCGACTTCACGGTTCGTTACACCCTGACTGTTGCCCCTCTGAAGAAAGGGATAGAATTAAAAAGCATGTCCTTGATTTTCCCGATGAATCTGCCGGCGGACCGGGAAAAGCTCGTCATGTATTACAAAGAAGGGCCGAATAAAAACGAATCAGGCGAAGAAGCACAGTCGCGTCGTGTCCACCAGACCATCCGGGGCGGCGAAACAGGGCGGATCGCGCCGGGATTCTGTTCGCTTTTCTGGGTGGGAACCACGGAATGGGGACTGTCCCTTAATTTTGAGTCGGCCGAAAACTGGCATCCGGTGAGCGGTGAGGAACTGACCTTTGATCCGGCTACCGGCGATATGGCTATGAACCTGATCGGCAAAGCCGTCAAGGTTGAAGAACCGCTCCGTTTCAAGTTTTTCCTGACGCCGACTCCCATCCGCCTCATGCCGAAAAACTGGCGCGCCTGGAATTACGGCTGGCGCGGCAGCCCGGAAGCCCCGAACCGGAAAAATGTCAACGAACTGATCTATTGGAGCAGCACTTTCCGTTTCGAAGGCAAGGAAAGTTTCAATAACCTGTGGTTGCGCGATCCTGAGCAACTCGCCGCCGTCGCCGCCAAGGATAAGGGTATGAACAAGGGCGCCTATTTTATTCCGCAGCTCATCACCCCACGGATTTCCTGGGAAGACGCGGAAGGCGAATACTATGCGGTGGAAGACCCGTACCTGGAAGCTCTGGCCAAAAAGTACCAGCGTTCGCCCGGAGCCCGGCAGCATCCCGATATTCCCAAAGACACCATACGCTTCCGCAACGCCGAGGAATATCGCGCCAAGCTCGGCAAGGGATTTATCACCAAGAATAAACTTGATCCGAAAGGCTCTACCTATGACGTTATCTTCGTACCGGAATTAGCCGATCATATGACCTGGGCCATGAACAATATGATCAAGCTTGGTGTCGGCGGTATTTATTTCGATGGCATCAATCCTCAGCAGAACTACAGCCCGTGGGCCGCCTGGACCGATCCGGACGGCAAAGTCCGCCCGCGCTTTCACTTTGAAGATTTGCGGCAGCTATTCAAACGCATGCGTTTTCTGGTCAAGCAGAACGATCCCAACGAAGTAATCGTGGCCCATCAGTCCGGCACTCGTCCGGGCGCGACGCTCTCGCTGTGCGATGCCATTATCCCCGGCGAGACTTTCTTTTACTGGTATCATGCCCCGGAAAAGCGTGACGCCTCGCCGAATGGTGATTTTTATTACGCTCATATCGTTGGCGATATCGACAACCTGAAAGGCGAATTCTTCTATCGCCAGTGGGGTATACCGCATATCCTGCTGCCGGAACTCCGCGGCAAAAACCGCCAGATTTTCCCGGACGCCGCCCGCGGTACCCGTACCATGCTGTCATATACCCTGCATTTCGATATGCTTTATTTCCCGACCATGTGCGATGTCCGGGAAATCTACAAAATTTACGATATCCGCAATGCTTACGGCATGGCTGATACCACCGCCTATGTAGTCGATTTTATCCCGTACTGGGAAAATAAATGGTTCAAGGCAGACGACCCGGCTATCAAGATCAGCTATTACGACCAGGTCAAGGAACATGAACTCTATTCAGAGTTCGACTACAGCAAAAAGTTCATGGTAATTGTCTCTAATCACCAGTTCAGCGACGCCGAATTTACCGTTACCATGCCGGAAAACCTGAAAAAAGTTAAAATCCGGGAAATGCAAAGCGGCGCCGAAATCAAACCGGAAGGTAACAGCTTTAAACACAGCTTGATCGCTTATGACTTCGCAATTTTTGAAATAACCGGAGAAATGAAATGACTCTTGAACCATCCTTGAAAATCATCAGCGGCACTTTTGTCGACGGCGTCGCTTCCGATATTCCCAGCAATAACTGGACCGCTGAAGATTGGGCCGCCGAGTTCGATAACTTCAAAGCTATCGGCATCGATACCGTGATCATTATTCGTGTGGCCTTCAAAGACAGCGCCATGTACAAATCGGAAGTCATGAAGACATCGCTCTACGAAGATCCCGACTTGATCGAGATCATGCTGCGCGAGGCCGAGCGTACCGGTATCGCCCTGTATATCGGCATGTTCGACACCATGAAGTACTGGCCGCTCAACGACTGGCAGAACGAAGTGGCGATCAACCGTGATCTGATCTTCGAACTCAATCAGCGCTACGGAAAGTTCCCGGCGTTCAAGGGCTGGTACATGAGCCATGAAGGCAGCCTCCACACTCATCCGAACCAGATCTGGAAGCCGCTCTGCCAGACCATCCGCTCTTTCGACGAGGAGCGTCCGATTATTGTCTCGCCGCGTTATCACGGGCGCAAATGCGACCCCAGCTGGGCGGTGCCGCCGGACGTTCACGCCCGGCATTTCGACTACCTGCTGAATGAAATGGAAGGGTTGATCAGCGCGTTTGCTTTCATGGACGGGCACGTCGATTTTCGCGAGCTCGAATCCTATGTCAAGGCTACTCATGAAGTCTTTCAAAAGCACGGCGTCGCATACTGGTCGAATCTGGAGACTTTCGACCGTGACATGCCCTGGAAATTTCCGCCGATCGAATGGAGCAAGCTTCGTTTCAAGCTGGAAACCGTCCAACCGTATGTGGAAAAAATCATCACCTTTGAAGCGCCTCATTTCCTGAGCCCGAATTCTCTGTTTCCGTCGGCTCGGAAGCTTCATGAGCGCTACCGGCGTTACATTGCCGAACAACCGGCTACTTCTGTCCGATGAAATAGAAACCGTTGGCGGTATGGCCGTTCATGGTTTTGTAGACGAGGTGTTCGAATTCAAGCTGCTGAAACGGCGCGAAATATTTCCGGATGTAAGCCGGATCGTGATGCCGGAGCGTGGGAAAGCGCCCAGTCAGCCCCATATCGAGCTCAAGGGAGGGCATGAAAATTTTTG
>CALABZ010000371.1 GCA_937888615.1 uncultured Lentisphaeria bacterium
AGGAATATCGCGCACTGGTGGAAGCGCCGGAAGTGCGCTTTCTGCTGGCGGTCGGCGGCGGTTTCGAGGAATCGCAACAGGCCGAACGCTTTGCCGACACCGTGGCGGACAGTTGGTTCGCGGTCGGCGTACACCCGCACGGCGCCGCCGAATTCGACGGCGAGCTCTCCCCGTTCCGGGAATTCAAGGACAATCCGCGCCTTGTGGCGGTGGGCGAGCTCGGACTCGATTTTTTTTATGATCTGTCGGATCGCGGTTCGCAGTTCAAGGTTCTGGAACAATTTCTGGAACTGGCGCTCGAATGGGACCTGCCGGCGGTGATTCACCTCCGCGACAAGGACGACAAATTCGACGCTTATGCGGAGGGATGGCAGATGCTCCGCGACTTCGCGTCCTCCGGGGGCAGGGGAGATATCCATTGTTTCAGCGGAACTCCGCATTGGGCGGAGAAATTTCTGGAACTCGGCTTTTACCTCGGCGTGACCGGTATGGTCACGTTTCCCAAGGCGCACAATATTCGCGAAACCCTGCGGGTGATCCCGCTTGACCGCCTGCTGTTGGAAACCGATTCGCCATATCTTGCCCCGGTGCCGTTTCGCGGCAAAACCAATCATCCGGGTTATCTGGTCCGGGTGGCGGAAAAGGCGGCCGACGAGAAGTGCCTCCATACCGAGGAACTCGCCCGGATTACCACTGATAACGCATTCCGAATGCTGAACCGGGAGAAACCAGAATGAAATTCAATCCATCCAAAGCAAGACAATTTCCCTTCGTCGACGCGGACGGTTTCTGGATTGCCGGACGGCAACGCAGTCTGGCCGTCCGCAAAGGGGATCATTCGCTGCCGGTCCGGGATGATTTCCGGGGCGTAGCGGGGACGGTGCCGATTCTGGCGGGGTTCAGCGAAGGCGACAAATTTTACGCGGTCACGTTGCCGGACGGCGAATTGCCGGAGCATCTGGAGTGGGTCGATCTGCGCGATTACATTCAGCAGCTCGACAAAGGGCAGCGCGCCGCGATTGCGCGGGCGATTGAGCTGAATCACTGGAACCGCGAACACCGTTTCTGCGGGATTTGCGGCAAGTTTACCGAGATTGATCCGAAAAGCGGCGCCCGGGTCTGTACCGGTTGCGGCATGGAATTTTACCCGCGTCTTTCTCCGGCGATTATCGTGCGGATCACGCGCGGACCGGAAATACTGCTGGCGCACAACCGTAATTTCAGTGCGCGCCGTTACAGTTGTATCGCCGGATTCGTCGAAGCCGGGGAAACGCTGGAGGATTGCGTCCACCGGGAGGTGTTCGAGGAAGTCGGAATACTGGTGAAGGACATTCGTTATTTCGGCAGCCAGAGTTGGCCTTTTCCGTATTCCCTGATCGCGGGGTTCACCGCGGAGTACGCCGCCGGTGAGGTCTGTCCCGACGGCGAAGAGATTGATGATGCGAAGTGGTTTTCGCACGACAACATGCCCGATATTCCCGGGCCGGGGAGTATTTCGCGCGAAATGATCGACGATTACTGTAACAAGGTATGAACAGAATGACTGCAATCGAACGCAAATATTTGGAAATCAAAGATGAAGCCAATGTCTCCGTGTTCGTTGCCTGTTATGAAACAGCGGGGAAGGGGCAGACCGTGTTTATCGCGGGCGGTTTCGCCGCCTTTCCGGGCACCTGGGAAAAGGCTCTGCCGTTTCTGCCCGGAAATTGTCGTTATATCGGTATCGACCTCAAAGGGTTCGGGAATTCCTCCAAGGAAACTTATGAGCGTCTTTCTCCCCACAATCAGGCATTTTTGATTGAACAGGTGATCCGGAAGCTGGATATTACCGATTTCGTGATGATCGGATATTCACTGGGGTGTACGCCCTGTTTACTGTCGATGGGCAGTCCGGAGATTCGTTCGCGCGTCAAACGGCTGATTCTGATCAACGGGATCGGCATTCACGACGACCAGCCGTTTTTCACCACCCGCATTTCCTCGCTTTCCGAGGACAACCCGTTGTTGAAGTTCGACAGCCCGGAGGTGACGGCCTATCTTTTCCTGCGTTATCTTTATGCGGGGGAGGAACGGATCGACCGTCAGACCCTGACCGCGTACAGCGATTATTTCAAGATGCCGGGCGCACGCGAGTGCCTTGTCGCCACTGTCCAGCAGAAACAGCTTGACGACCGGGAAAAGTTCCGGCATATGCTGTGGAATATTGAAGTTCCGACGTTGATTCTGCATGGTGCCAAGGACCGGGTGGCAAGGCCGGGGGATGCCGAATTCCTCGATCGGAGCATCCCGGATTCCCGGTTGGAATCAATCGCGAACTGCGGACACCTGCCATTGGAGGAATGCCCGGAAGCGACGGTCCGGCTGATTGCCGGTTTCATCCGGGAAGAGGACGTAACGCCGCATGAACACCGGGAAACCGTCGTTCCCCGATCAATTTATTCCCGGCTGAATAT
The DNA here is from genome assembly GCA_937888615.1 of uncultured Lentisphaeria bacterium. Classification (GTDB taxonomy): domain Bacteria; phylum Verrucomicrobiota; class Lentisphaeria; order Victivallales; family Victivallaceae; genus UBA5239. The sequence continues at coordinate 2,454 of CALABZ010000371.1, forward strand.
GCGTCGTCTGATTGATCATTGGAGTCCCGGAACCATGCTGATTTTTTTCTTCGTCAAAATTCTCCAGCTTCTGAAAAAGATGGGGATGCGGGCCGAGGAGAACGGTTGGCGCAAGGCTACCGGAATTTTTCTGCGCAACGAATACTCCAAGTTCGTCCTCGGCACGTTCCGGCTCCGTTATTTTGAAAACACGGTACCGCCCAACGAATATGCCGCCCGCCAGCAGTTGATTGCCCGGCTGGCCGACTTCCTACGCCGGAGCAGTAGTGTGCACTGGTCGGTCGAACCCGGATTTTTCCAGCTTGGACGGCGCAAACTGCATTTCACCGATATCGTCGAGGCATTTTGGGACGGCAAGGGGCGGCTGGTCCGGCTGGAAGCCCACCTGGACCAATCGCGCAACTATTTCTCGATCCTGAACGAAACGCATGTCCGCAAGGCGCTTGATAAGCTGGTCAAGGTCTACAATAAAAACCTGAATACCAATGTGCTCAAGCGCCCGACCGTTGTTTCGCGCAAAATGCGCCGCTGGGCCGTGCGCGGAGAGAAAGGGGTCGGCTTTACCGGCCGCCTCGAACTGCGTGGACTGGTGGACCGGTTGCTGACCGCTACTTTTATCCATTGCGAGACGCTGTCCGATGAGAAAGAACTTTTTCTCCGTCGCCGCCTCGCCACTCCGAACATCAAGATTTACCGCCATCCCGGTTGGGGACTGCTGAACATCATCTGTCGTTTCACCCCGGATTATTCCGAGGCGGACCTGTGGCTTCAATACCATCATGTGCCGGTGGACGGCATGCCGATGCAGGAATTGCTGAAACAGTTGAAAAATGAATGGGGCTCTTGTGGGCCGATTCATTATCCGGCGCTCGGCAGCAGTGACGCGCGTCCCGAGATGTTTTATTACGGAAACCAACTTTTCCGGGCCCGGGTTTACGTCGGGTTCGAACTGATCCTGGCCATTCGCAAGCGCATGAACGAGCTTTATTTCAGTCGGATGGGGGGATCGGCCACGATTGCCGGAATGCTGATCTGGGGGTTGGCGCAGCATCCCGCTTTTGCCGACAGCAAGGTGGTGTTTCCGGTGGACCTGATGGAGGATTCCGCCCGGATTAACGAGCGGGAATTGAGTCTGGTGTTCATTCGCCCCGGGCAGTATTGCAACGCCGACGATCCGATTTCCGGTTTCGTCGAGTTCCAGAAGGAGTTCAACTGGCGTGTCTGGCGTACCCGGGCCGGGCGCAGCGAGAGTTACGAACTGCTCGAACTTTATTCGATGATTCATCCGCTGTTCTATTATATTGCCCGTTATATTTTTCCGAAAGCCACCGGCGAGATCCTCGGCACTGTCGGTTTAACCGTGATTCGCGATGCCGAAATGTTCATCAGCCCGCTCAGCGACCTGCAGAGAAACGGTTTCATGTCGATCGGCAACCTTGCCATGCCCACGATGGATGGCGGCACCTCCGGGGTGGTCAGCATTTGCGGCGACCGGGTCCAGCTCAGACGTTACATCGAAGCCATCACAATGATGGCCGAGAACTACCATAGTTTCCTGGGAATGCCGAAACCGGTATTGCCCGACAGAAAGCCCGAACAATAAAGGAGAGGGTATGATTTTCCGGACGATTTTAATGCTGGCGGTATTGCTGTTGCTGGCTGGATGCGAGAGTTCCGTGGGCTCTTATCAGTCCAAGCAATCTTACGCCAAGCCGCTTTTCAGCGAACAGGCGGACCGTGCCTTTAGTTATGAGGGACCGCTCCGCAATCCGGTGGTGGTAGTCCACGGACTTCTCGGAGCCAAACTGCGCGATAACGCCACCGGCAAGGAATTCTGGGGAACGTTCAGCGCCGCCGCCCAGACTCCGGAGGAGATGCATATGTTCGCGCATCCGATGGGGATCGGGCAAAAACTTTCGGAATTGACCAACGGCACTTCCGCCTATACCATGCTGGACCATGCCAATATCCAGCTTATGGGATTTTCGTTTATGGTGCCCGGTTACAGCGTACTGATCGAATTGCTGCAGCGTAGCGGGTATTGCAGCGAAACCAAACCGCTGCCGCCCGGTAAAAATTTCTATTCCCAGTTTTTCTTTTATTACGACTGGCGGCGCGACATTCCGGAAAATGCCGCCCGGCTCCACTGTTTCATCATGGAAAAAAGGGCGTATATCCAGAAAAAATACTACGAGCTCTACGGCTTGAAGGATTACGATGTCAAATTCGATATCGTGGCTCATTCTATGGGGGGACTCGTGTCGCGTTATTACCTGCGCTATGGTGATCAGGATCTTCCCGCCGATGGCGTTTCACTGCCTCACCTTGACTGGAAAGGGGCCAATTATGTCGATAAGCTCATGGTGGTCGGAACTCCGAACGCCGGTTATATCGATACATTGCTGGAAATGACCGGCGGGCTCCGGCTTGCGCCGGGGGCTTCGGTTTATCCGCCCGCCCTGATCGGGACATTTCCCTCCTATTACCAGATGCTGCCGCAGCCGGATTCCCGCCCGGTGCTGTGGCAGGACGATCCCGGAGGCGAAGCGCCCGACTTCCTCGACCCTGAACTCTGGACGAAAATGAAATGGAGTCTGGCCAATCCGGAACAGGATTCCGTCTTGCAAATTCTGTTGCCGAAGGTCAAGGATAAAAGCGAACGTCGCCGCATAGCCCTCGATCATTTGGTCAAGTGCCTGAAACGGGCCCGGCAGTTTATGCGGGCGATACGGATTCCGGCCAATCCGCCGGAAAATGTGATGCTGATGCTGTTTGTGGGCGACGCGGTGGATACCGTTCGCGAAGTAAGAGCGGATCGCCGGACCGGGGGGTTGACGGTTTCGCGTTACGATGCGGGAGACGGCAAGATTCTTGCTTCCAGCGCCCGTTTCGACCGTTCTTCAAGCGAGGTGTGGCAGCCTTTCATCAATTCGCCGATTGACTGGCATGGGATTTATCACGTCCGAGCCGCTCACATGGGGTTGCTGTACTCGGAAGAGTTCGCTCATAACCTGCGCTTCAATTTGTTGATGATGCCGACCGAAATCCAGAAGGAACAGATGCGTGAACACATCAGTACGGCACATGAACGGCCCCGGAAAATGCCGCGGCTGCCGCGTTAAATTTTCGGTCCCAGCCGATAGCGTTTGAGCAGAAACTCCGGCTCGTAGGAGTGCTTGGCGCGGCGCAGGCCGGGCAGGCCCAGATCCTGTTCGCGGTTGATGTATTTCACGCCGCGCTTGTACAGTAGTTCGGCGGTGAGTTGGTTGATCACCTGCGAGGAGCCTTTGTAGTCGCGGTCGGCTTTTTCAAAGTGCACGTCGTAAGTATCGCTGTTGGTGCGGCTGAAGACGGCGAACGCGATGATTTTGCCGCCGCCCTCGCGCAGGATCAGTCCCTCGGCGGAGAGCTCGCCCACGTGATTCATGGTCCGGTGCAGAGCGCCGTTTTCGTCCTCCAGCGTGTCGGTTCCCGCGCTGAGAAGATCGTTGATATGGAGTGCGAATTGCAGGACTTCGGGGGCGTTCTGGACGGTCAGTTCCTCGGTGCGGGCATCGGGATATTCGCTGTGGAACTGATGGATCAGGTTGCGTTTTTTATTCAGTTTCTCGCCATGCAGTTCGACCAGCGATTGCGTTGAATAGATGTAGTCATAATAGTCCTCGGAGGTTTCGACGATGAAATATTGTTCGAGCTCGGCGCGGTGTTCCTCCACATAGGGTTCGGGCACATCGTAAATCCAGCCGCAGAGTTTTTGGCTGCAGCACAGGGTTTTCAGAATATACGCCAGCTCGGCGGGGCTGAAATACGCCCCGACGGGGAACATCGCCTCATTGATGGCGAAAGCGCAGACGAGGAGTCGTCCTTCGACCTCGATAAACTGTTCGTCGTATACCTCGCTCCAGAAGAAAAGGTTGTTAAAGTTACATTCGCAACTGCGGCGGTCCAGGAGGCTGAACTTCTCCCGGAAAATAGTACCGTCCGTCAGTTCCACCGGTTTGAAATTGCAGATATTTAAATTTTTCATAAAACTCCGTCTTTGGAGCTTTAAGTTAGCATAAAAATACGTTTTGTCCAATCTCAAACGTTGAATTTTCACTCCGACACCGCTATTGTAATACTATTATGGATATACTGAAAAAGCAATTTATTGAATATGCCGACCGTTTTCTGGTCGGAGACCGCAATGAAGACCTGATGATCCTGCTGAAGCGCGATCACTGTCTCCAGGTGGCGGAGGTCGCTCTTGAACTGATGAAGTCCGTCACCGGCGATCCGCGCGAACTGCTGTTGGCCGAAACCGCCGGACTGCTTCATGACATCGGGCGTTTCATCCAGTACCGCAAGTACCGGACGTTTGCCGACGCCAAGTCCGAGAATCATTCGGTGCTCAGCGTCGGGGTTATTCGCGAACTGGAACTGTTGGCTGGCTACACCCCCGTCGAGCAGGAATTGATCTGCGATTCCATTCTCTGCCACAACCGCCCCGCGATTCCGGAAGGGTTGCCGGAGCGTGAGCGTCTCTACGCCGCCTTGCTCCGCGACGCCGACAAGATCGATATTTACCGGGTGGTGCTGGAGTATTACGAGAACCCGTCTTCGATCGGTACGGTGACGCTGGATTTGCCGGATACCCCCGAAGTGAGTTCCGAGGTCGTGGAATCACTGCGCGCGCATCATCCGGTCCGGATGACGGCATTGCGCACGGTCAGTGATTTCAAGCTGTGCCAGCTGGCGTGGATTTACGACCTGAATTTGCCGCGTTCGTATCATTTTTTCCGTGAACGATCTTATCTGGAGCGCATGTGTGTTCAGCTCCCGGAATTTCCGGAACGGAATCCGCTGGTTATCCAATTGAGGGATTTTCTCGCTTCGAAGCTTTGAAAATCCATATTGAAGAGTATATTAAAGTTGTTCATCATGAGGAGTATTTTATGTCGCAATATGAAGAAAAACTGCCGACTGTCGTAATCGTGGGACGCCCCAACGTCGGTAAATCAGCGTTGTTCAACGCCGTTATCGGACGGCGTTTATCCATTGTTCACGAGCAGAGCGGTGTGACCCGTGACCGTCTGGCGGCCCCGGTTTCCTGGCGCGGTCGGCATTTTCTGCTGATTGATACCGGGGGCCTCGGCAATTTTTCGCTCAAGCGTTCCGATATGTGGGACAAGGCCATTTCCCGCCAGGTAGAGGCGGCAATAGCGGATGCTGATTTGCTGCTGCTGGTCACCAACGTTCAGGAGGGAATTGTTCCTCTCGACGAGGAAGTGACCGCCCGGCTTCGCGCTTCGGGCAAGCCGATCCTGATGGTTCCGACCAAGGCCGACAATGTCGGTTACGATCGTACCGCCGAGGAGTTCACCAATCTCGGATTCGACAACGTTTTCCCGGTGTCGGCGCTTCACCGCCGCGGTATCGGCAATATGCTGGACCAGGTGCTGAAGAATATCGCCGCGCCGCAGGAAAAAGAAATGCCGGAAAAACCGGAACCCTTTAAAATCGCTGTCGTCGGTCGCCCCAATGTCGGCAAATCCTCGCTGGTGAATGCCCTGCTGGGTGAAGAGCGCGTGATGGTCAGCGAGGTCGCCGGTACCACTCGCGACTCCATCGACATCGAATTCACCATGCGTTATCAGGATGAAATGGTGCCGGTGCAATTGATTGACACGGCCGGACTGCGCCGCCGTTCAAAGGTTGACTCCGCGGTCGAAGTTTTCAGTGCCATGCGCGCCGGGGACGCCATCAAGCGTGCCGACCTGGTTGTTTTCGTGGTCGAGGCGTCGCCCAACGGCTTGACGGCGCAGGACCGGAAAATTTCCAGTATGATTCAGGAGTCGCGCCGGGCTTGCATCATCGCCGCCAATAAATACGATATCTGTTCCGATACGGCGAAAGACCAATTAATTGATGAGCTCCGTTACACGTTGCCGGGCATGGATTATGCCCCGGTCGATTTCGTCAGCGCCCTTGAAGGACAGAACATCCGCAATTTGATCGACCGGATCGCCGAGGTCCGGGCTCAGGCCGAGGTGAAAATCCCGACCGCGGTGCTGAATCGGGTGGTGAACGATGCCTTCGAACGCAACTCGCCGCCCGCCTCCGGCACGACGGCATTCCGTTTTTATTACGCGACGATGTCCGGCAATAATCCACCGCGTTTCGTACTGTTCGTGAACCGGAAGGAGCTCTGTACGGACAATTATATGGCGTACTTGCGCAACTATTTACGGCAGTCGTTTGACTTCACCGGTTTGCCGATTGTTATCGAACTTCGGCCGCGTCCGAAAAAGGTGGAAAGCTTTCGCACGGTCAAGAAACCGACCTATGCCCGCGCCGAGCGCGCCGCCCGCAAAACTCCGATCCGGACACCGAAGACCGTCAAGCGCGGAAGTCAAAACAATACAAAAAGCAGGAAAAAATCGTCGAAGTGACAGAACTTCTCTTCATGAGCCGTGTCTATAAATTCATATAGGAACAAAAATATACAGCTAGTTACGGGAAGTGAGTTATGAATTTTTTAAACGTTGAAGTATTCTGGTTGTTACCCTTTATCCTGGCCGCAATGCTCCTGATTTACTGGGGCGCGGCGGTCCGACGCAAAAAATTGCTGAAAGCCATATTGGGAGGCCGTGCCGACGACCCCGAACAGGTTCTGGTAAACCATGCCCGGCGTAATCTTCGTTTCTTCATCCTCTGCCTGGCGGTGATCTTTCTGGTGGTGGCAATGGCGCGCCCGTGGTGGAGCATGAGCATTGTTCCCTACGACGCAAAGGGCAGGGACCTGATGGTTCTCTTCGACGTTTCCAAAAGTATGCTGGCCGAAGACATCAAGCCTTCGCGGCTTGAACATGCCAAGTGGCTGGTTCACCAATTAACCGAAAAGGCAGCGGGCAACCGCTTCGGCCTGATCGCGTTCGCGGGCGAAGCCTTTCTGGAATGTCCGCTGACCCGTGATATGTCGAGCTTCAATCTCTATCTGGATGAGCTCAACACCGATACGATCCCGCTGCCCGGCACCAATATCCAACGGGCGCTGGAAACGGCCTCGCGGGCATTCAAATCCGCCGAGGGCGATAACCGTGCCGTTATCCTGATCACCGACGGCGAAGAACTGGAAGGCAACAGTTCGCAGGTGATCGGCGAACTGAAGGCCCGCCATATTCCGCTGTTCATCGTCGGGGTCGGCGATCCGACCTCGCCGGCGGTGATTCCGAACTACGAAAAAGGCGCCAGGTCCGGCGGCTTCAAACGCGACGCCAAGGGCGAACTCGTCAAGACCGTTTTCAATGAAAAACAGCTCCTCACCCTTCAAAAAGAAATTCCGGGCAGTATCTATATCCGTTCGACCACCACCAATCCGGGACTCGAACCCCTGCTTGCCAAAATCGACGCGCTCGTGCCGCAGGATTTGGAAAACGGTACCCGCACCCGTCCGATCGAACGTTTCCAGTATTTTATCGCCGGGGCGCTTGCCCTGTTGGCGCTCTATTTCGGACTCTCCGAACGGCGTCCTCTCAATGGTCGCAATGGGCGCAAGGCTGTCGCAGTGTTGTTGATGCTCGCAGGATTGGTCATGCCGCTTCGCGCCGCCGACAAGAAGGCTGCTGACAACAAACTGCTGCCGCCGCCTCCGCAAGAGGAAAAAGCGGAAGCCGTTCCAGCCACTTCCAACCCGATCACGCTGTACAACCTCGGACGTGATACGCAGTTGGAGAAAAAGCAGGGGGCCGAACAACTTTATGAGAAGTCGATTAACAACGCCACCGATAGTCCGTTGGTACGCGAACGTGCCTTTCATAATCTGGCCGTCCTGATTCATGAAAAGGCCCGTGCCCAGATGGCGGAAGCCAACGCGAAGCTGGAAAAAGACCTCGAAGGAGCCGACAAGGCGCTTACCACCACCCAGCAGATTTTAAATCAGGCGGAAGAACTTTATCTGCGTTCGGTGGCGGAGGCGGCGGCGGATGAAAAGACCGATGCCGACTTTGCCGTCAACCAGCAGCTTTTACTGCACGATCATAAAATCGCGGAGCAACTGAAAAAGGATATCAAGGAATTCAAGGAAAAACATCAACAGGCGATCAAGGAACTGGAGGCGGCGATTGCCGCACCTTCTGAAGTCCGGCCCGATAAATCCGTTCAGTCACGGAATACGGTTAAACGCCTGAGTGAGCTTTCGGAAAAATTGCGCCAGCAGCAGATGATCAAGGATTCAACCGCCGCCGGCAATGAGATTGATCAGGCATTGAAAGTCATTGCTTCCGATGATCCGCAGGCCGTGAAGCATCTGCAGAAGGCTCTGGACATCTTGAAGAAGAAAGATCAGCAGAAGAAAGATCAGAACAAGAATCAGCAGCAGAAGAAAGATCAGAAGAAAGATCAAAACAAAGATCAGAAAAAAGATCAGCAGAAGCAGGATCAAAACAAGGACAAGCAGGACCAGAATAAGGACCAGCAGCAGAACAAGGATCAACAGAAGCAGGATCAGAACAAAGACAAGCAGGATCAGAAGAAAGATCAGAACAAAGATAAGCAGGACCAGAATAAGGACCAGCAGAAGCAGGATCAAAACAAGGATAAGCAGGACCAGCAGCAGAAGCAGGATCAGAATAAGGATCAGCAGCAGAGCCAGGGACAGCAGTCCCCGCGTCCCGAAGAACAGAAGATTGACCCTCAGCAGGCGAAAAAATTGCTTGAAATGATGGCTAAAGATGAAAAAGACCTGCGCGACGCCCTGAAAGCCCAGCGCATGGAAAGCACGAAGAATATTAAAGTGGATAAGGACTGGTGATGCGGCAAATGAGAGCATTTTTGACAATTCTGTTGTTAAGTGCGGCGGCGATGGTTTGCGCCGAAGTCAAGGTGACGGCTGAACCCAATGTGGTGGCGACCGGCGAACGCTTCATGGTGTGGATCAGCAACGACAGCGGCGAGACGCCCATAGTGGCCGATTTTCCCGAGGTCAAGGGCATTCGCTGGTATCCGAACAGCCGCAGTTCCAAAACCCAGATCATCAACGGTCAGGCGACAGCCAGCGTCGGCTATATGGCGCAGGCCTTGACCGAGGGAACCTATGAGATCCCGGCTTTGAAAGTCATTGTCGGCCGTAAAACCGTCACCACCGCGCCATTTGAAGTGAAAGTGGTTCCGTCCGGACAGCTTCGTCAGGCCCGCGGCCGGCAGGGGCAGCGCGACAGCGAAATCACCCTGGATGACGCGGCGTCCGTTGACGGCCGTTATCTGACCGGTGACCGTGCTGTTTACATCGGCGAGGAAATCCCGCTGGAAGTAACCCTCTACATAATGGAAGGAATTCGTGCTCAAATTACCTGGCCCGAACTGAAGTTTGAAAAGGTGGCATTTCACGATTACAAGGACCAGTTCGCCAAGAATCCCCGTTTTGCCGGTATGCCGACCGAGGAATATACGATCCGCAACAATGCACGATTCGTCGCCCGCACCTTTCGGAGCGCCATTCGCCCGTTGGCGACCGGCGATTTGAAGGGAAGCGCCGAGGTCAATCTGGAAATTCAGGTGCCGGACCGCAGTCGCGGTTCCAGCGGCTGGGATGACGATTTCTTCGGTTTCGGTTCGGTGCGGACGGTTCCCCATACCGTCAAATTCGATTTCCCGCCGTTGAAAGTGCGGCCGCTGCCGGCGGTTCCCGCAGACACGATGTTTCTGGGATTGATCGGCGACTGGAAGGTGTCATACGATCTGCCTCAGGGGGAATTCCGCGCCGGGGACCCCTTTACCCTGTCCCTGAATGTTACCGGGCGCGGCTCCGCCGACAACCTGAATGCGCCGAAGCTGGAGCTTCCCGGCTTCCGGGTTTATCCGCCCGAAATCGAAAAGAATTCCGGCCGGGTTTCGGTGAAATACGTGATTATTCCGTTGCGCCCCGGCGACGATACGATCCGCCTGAAAACGTCGGTGTTCGATTTGAATGCCGAACAATACAGAACGTTTGATTTTGAGCGTAAGATCAGCATTTTGCCCGCCTCCGGGCTGGTTCAGGGAGCCCCCGCCTCGCAGACGGTTGTTCAGGGCGCCGTCGCCAATCTGGAAAATGCAGTCAAGCCGGAAACGGAAAACGCGCCGCGCTCGAATATCCTGTATCTGAAAAAGGATACGTCGTGCGTTGTGGCGCGCCCGCTGTATTTGAATAATCTGTTCTGGCTGTTGGTGCTGATCCTGTTCGGGCCGCTGGTTTTCGCGATCGGCGAAATGCGCCAGCTTCACAAGGACCGGATGAATGGCGATCCCGGCATATTGCGCCGCCGCAAGGCGTTGGCCGCGGTCGGCAAGGTCAAGCGTATTCTGAAGAAAACGCCTTCCAAAGAGATTCACCATGTCATTCAGAAGGAAGTGGTGCCTTTGCTCAATGATTACCTGGGACTGCCTCCGGGAACGACCGCTACCGAGCTTGCTGAAATCGTGGACGATCCGGCGTTGGCCGACTGCTTGCGGAATTCCGGCAGCGCCGGGTTCATGCCGGGTGTTACGGCTATGAATCACAGCGAGTTGAAGAAGAATATCCTGAAAGCGTTGAAATATGTGTCGTTGATCGCACTTCTGCTGATTCCCGCCGGGACTTTTGCCGCCACTATGAGCGAGCCCGAGGCGGCGGCGTTCAACGCCTACGACAACGGCGATTTCAAGACCGCGGCCAACTATTTCCAGAGTCAGTTGCGGCCCGGCCGCCCGAGCCCGAATACGTTGTACAACCTCGGCAACGCATTTTGCCAGGAGGGCAAACAGGCGGAAGCGCTGGCCTGCTACGAAAAGGCCCATCTGTTGTCGCCGCGCGACACCGATATCGTTGAAAACCTGAACTATGTGCGCCGCCAGCTTCTCCAACCTGAAATCGGGCAGGTCAATACCCCCGGCGAACTGATCGTATATTTGCGGAACTGTTTACGTCCGGACAACTGGCTGTTGGTGCTGGCCGGAGCCTGGAGCTGCTTCTGGCTGTTGGCGGCTTTCCGCCGCCGTCTTGGGTTCAATCGCAAGCTGTTGTTCCTGATCATCATCGGCGTGGTTGCCCTGACTGCGGCCACGGCCCTTATCACAGAGCTCCGGGGACCCTATGCGGGAAATCAGGCGATTGTTCTGTTCAATGGAACCAAACTGCGTTCGCTGCCGTCCGACCAGTCGGGCAAGGTGGAGCGTACATTGCGGGAGGGTGAACGGGTCCATATCGTCGAATCACGCCGCGACTGGGTGCTGGTACGGCTGGAGAATGCCGAAGGCTGGCTGAAGTCCGGCGACATGGAGATCATTCGCTGACATCATATTTCCGGTAAAGAAAAAATCCCGCGACGGCATATGCTTTCGCGGGATTTTCAGCTTTTTATGATTGACCGGGGGACGGCGGATCACCGGCGTTGTGTCCGTTCACGACGGTACCGTCGTCGGCGTCATTCTGTTGGATTTTGCGCAAGTCGCGGAAGAGTCTGGTGACGTCGACTACACCGCCGACCAGGAACCAGACCGTCGTTACCACCGCCAGAATCACCGTGATGTAGATTTTGACCTGCCAGAGTCCGAGCCATTGCGAATCAGGTACGCCGGAAATGAACTGCTGGAGTGAGAACCAGACAAAAATTCCCAGCCAGAAAAGCGTCCAGGCGATGGTGGCTCCGTAAATGATTTTGTCGCCGCGCGAGAACTCGGGGGTGATGCCGAGCCGTTGGGCCAGCAGGCCGACCTTGGAAACCTTTTTATGCTCGTGGCTGGTGTCGTATTCGCCGCGATGCAGCATTTTATTCAGGTCGAAATCGGGGGCTTTCAGGGCGTAGTGTTCGTAGAGCGACACCGCCACATAGCAGACCAGGCAGATGCTTAATCCGATGAAGGTGATCCATTGGCCGTTGATCGGAAATTTCGTCATATGCCGGGCTACCCAATGCCAGTGGAAGTTGCTGTCCAGGAATACGGCCACTTTCGGCCAGGTCTGCTGGATGGTGATGCCGCCGAAACCAATCAGCGCACCGACAATATAGGTGGTCCACGCCGCGATCGTGCCGCCGCGCTTCCAGTACAATCCGCCGATGATGGCCGCTCCGGCTCCGCTGACGATGGCTCCGGTTACGGCGAAGAACATGAACACGTGCTCGGTCTGCCGGTAGAAATAACTGAAGAACCATGCGAACAGGGCCACCCCGAAAATTGAGGCGCGGAGCGCCCACAGGTGGGCTTTGGGCGAGAACGGTTTTTTACGGAACGGCATAAGCACGTCCTGAATGAAGATTGACCCCCACGAATGCATGTAGGTGTCGTCGGTACTGAGCATCGCCGCGAACATGACCGCCACCAACAACCCGAGCAGTCCGGTCGGCAGGATCATCGACAACGCGGTGGGGACCAGACCCTGGCTTCTCAACTGCGGGTCGGTGGTGTTGTCCAGCACGTGATTGATCTGTTCCGCCAGCCCGGCAAAGTCGGGATGCCGCATGATGACGATGACCGCCAGCGGGAAGAGCATGATCATCAGCCCCTGGGCTATGCCGCGCCACGAACCCAGGATTCCCGCCATTTTGCTCTCGTGCGGGGTCTTGGCCGCAGCCTGATAACCCATGCCGCCCTGCCAGCCGCCGCGCGCATAAATCATGCCGAAGATGCCGATCAGAAAATACCAGATATTGAAATCAGAGATTTCGGAGGTGTGAAACGGGTTGATTTGTGAGGCTTCGGACGGAGCCTGCTGGAGTGCGTAGGATATCTGTTCCCAGGAAACATAGCCCCCGAAAATGTCCCAGTCACCGAGGTTGAAGATGAACAGGATGAAGGCCAGAAACGCAATATTGCACAGGGTTCCCTGCAGAAAATCGGTCACCATGATGGCAATCTGTCCGCCGCAGGTGGCGAAGAGCACCCCCAGTCCGATGGCGAATGTCAGCAGTACGCCGTAGGTGTCCCAGTTGACGCCCCAGAGCTGGACATGCTCCGGTATCCGGCAGAAGAACATGAAAAAACGCACCGAGACCGCCGGGAAAATACCGTAATTGACCACGCCCGACAGGAATGTGATGATTCCTGCGCAGATACGGAATTTCCGCGAATAGCGCACTTCATAGAACTGAGCCAGCGTGAAACAGCGCGTTTCGCGCAGACGGTACGTGACCCACGCCGTCAGGGCCAGAATCAGGCCCACCGGCGCGGAGAGCATTCCCCACCAGGTGCCGGAGAATCCGGCCTGGTAGAAAAGTTCGAAGTTCGCCACCGAATTCACCACGGCAAAGCCGGCGATTCCGGAGGAGATGCAGAGTACATAGCGGCCGGCGCAACGACTGGCCGCCAGAAAGTCGGCTGAGTTCCGGATGAACCGCTGGCAGTAGACGAGTACTCCCAGCAGGACAATGATCAAAACGCCCGGAATCAGCCAGTCAATGGGGTGCATTGCCATTTAAGTTTGTTCACTTCTGTTTGTCGAGTTGAACCGTGCGTCCAGCGTAGTTGACGTCGGTCCAGTCTCCGGCCTTCACATTGGTCAGGCCGAGTTTTTCGGTCAGCTCGGCGAGCAGGGCGTCTTTGCGTTCCTGCACGGGATCGCTGATGGTACCGGCGATGACCAGTCCTTCGACGTGTTCGCTGTCGCTTTCCTCTTCGCAATCGCAGCAGTGACCGAAAAAGTTGACCTTGTGGTCGCGGACGATGGTGGAGAATTCGGACATGAAGCTGTCTATGTCTTCGCAGGTGTAGTTCGCGAAAAATTCAAAACCGACGACTTGGAATTCTTTAATCCCTTTTTTCTTGCGCAATCTTTTTTTCATGGGAAAATCCTTTTGTTTGGAGTTGCTCCAAATGAAGATAGCGCTGCAAGGCGAATTTGTCAATGTCGGCATCAATAATCGGCAAAAAAAATGAAAATTCGGCATTTCGGGACTTGCAAGATTGAAAAGACGGAGTAAATTAATTTTTTCTGGAAATTGACATTTTTATATAACAATAGGAGCCAGTACTATGTATGCAATTATCAATGCGGGCGGCAGACAATTCAAGGTCAAGCCGGAGGAATGTGTCGATATGAACCGTTTGACCGGCGAAGTCGGCGGCAAGGTCGTTTTTGACAAAGTCGCGGCGGTCGGCGAAGAAGGCGGCAACCTCAATGTCGGCGCCCCGATGGTCGAAGGCGCTTCGGTAGAAGCCGAAATCGTCGAACACTTCCGCGGCAAAAAACTGATCGCGTTCAAGATGAAACGCCGCAAAGGCTATCGCCACACTGTCGGACACCGCCAGGAACTGACCAAGGTCAAGATTACCGCGATCAAAGCTTGACGCCAAACAGATTTCTGATTTGAAAAATTCAATATGGTTCCGGCATTGACCGTGAACCATATTTTTTTGTCTTAATGAAGAGGTGATAATTATGAATTACGATGCAAACGGCGCCCTGTTGACCTGTGAAATCCCCGGAATCCCCATGATTAACCGCGGCAAAGTCCGCGACATTTACGATCTTGGCGATTCGCTGCTTTTCATCGCCAGCGACCGCCTCAGCGCGTTCGACGTGGTTATGCCCGAGGGCATTCCCGGCAAAGGCAAAGTGCTGACCCAGATTTCCCTGTTCTGGTTTAAACTGATGGACTGGCTTCCGAACCACCTGATTACCGCCGACATTTCCTCCCGTCCTGAACTGAAGGATTATGCGAAGGATCTGCAGGGACGCGCCATGATCGTGAAAAAGGCCAAAACCATTCCGGTCGAATGCATTGTCCGCGGCTATCTGGTCGGCAGCGGCTGGAAGGATTATTGCCGTGACGGCGTGGTGTCCGGCCACAAACTGCGTTCCGGCTATGCTCAGGCGGATAAACTTGACGAACCGTTGTTCACGCCGTCCAGCAAAGCGGAGATCGGCGAACATGACGAAGCGATTTCGTTTGACCAGGTCATATCCATGATCGGGCAGGATTATGCCGAACAGATTCGCGACCTGTCGCTGAAAGTATACAAAACCGCCGCCGATTACGCCCGTCCGAAAGGCATCATCGTGGCGGATACCAAGTTCGAATTCGGCGTTTACGGCGGCAAGGTCATCCTGATCGACGAAGTGCTGACGCCGGACTCCAGCCGTTTCTGGCCGGCCGATCAGTACAAGCCGGGCAGCAATCCGCCGAGCCTCGACAAGCAGTTCGTACGCGATTATCTCGAAACCCTGGATTGGAACAAGACCGCTCCCGGTCCGCATCTGCCGCAGGAAATTATCGAAAAAACCGCAGCCAAATACCGCGAAGCCTGCAAGGTTTTGACCGGCAGCGATATCTGATTTGAGTGGGGTTGTCTGTTTGCGGGCAACCCCATTTTGACCGCGACAGTGTCAGGATTTTCGACGTGGACAGGTGCATTGGAGGCAAAGCGCTCCGTTCTTGCATCGTCATATTGGACGGCTTTGGCATCTTCTTCTGTTTTTCACTGTTTTTGAGCTTGACATTCGCCGTCGTTTCACTTATATTACCCAAATTAATTGTCGGGGTAAAGAATTTATGGCAGCTCAGATGAGTAAAAATGATCCTGATTTCAGGATTGATGTGCCGGAATATTTCAATTTCGGTTATGATATCATTGACCAGCGCGCCGAGCAAGACCGCAACAAGCTCGCGATGATCTGGTGCAATCAATTCGGAGCGGAACGTAAACTGACTTTTCTGGATATCAGCCAGCTTTCCAACCGTGCCGCGAACATTTTGTTGAAAATGGGTTTGAAGCGTGATGACGCGGTGGCTTTGATGTTGCCGCGAATCCCGGAATGGTGGATTTTCTCCATCGCCCTGATCAAGCTCGGTATCGTACAGTGTTCGATGCCGCCGCTGCTGACTCCGCTCGATATCAGGCATCGCATGGAAGTCGGTAAATTCAAACTTGTGATCACCGATATTGACAATTCCGGCAAATTCGAGGAAATTTACAACGACTGCCCGTCCTTTCAACACATGCTGCTGGCCGAAGGCTCGAAACCCGGCTGGATCAGCTACGAGGAAGAATGCGCGAAAATGCCGCGCCAATCCCTCTATAAAGTGGATACCCCGGAACCGGTCCGTACCCGCGCCGATGAGTGCGCACTGGTCTGGTTCACCTCCGGCACCAGCAAGTATCCCAAGCTGGTGGCGCATTCGCATTCGTATCCGCTGGGCCATCAGGTGACCGCCGTATACTGGCAGCGTCTGACCAGCAATGACCTGCACCTCTGCTGGACCGATACCGGTTGGGCGAAAATCGCCTGGGGCGGTTATTTCGGCCAATGGCTGGCCGGGGCGTGTCTGTTCGTCTGCGATTTCCGCCATAAATTCATCCCGGAGGAAATTCCGCCGGTGCTGGAAAAATACGGCGTGACTTCTCTCTGCGCCGCACCGACCATCTACCGCATGCTGGTGTTGTGCGACCTGAAAAAATACGATTTATCCCAGCTTAAGAAATGTTTCACCGCTGGTGAAAGCATCCATAAGGAAACCATTGATGCCTGGAAAGAAGGCACCGGACAGTTGATTTATGAAGGCTACGGCCAGACCGAAACCGTCTGCATGACCTGCCAGACCCCGGAAATGCCGTATCGTCCGGGATCGATGGGTCAACCGACGCCGGGATGGCATATCGAACTGCATGACGAGGACGGCAAACCGGTTCCCACCGGCGAAGAGGGGCGTATCGCCATTCGTCTGGGCAAGGAAACGCCGGCCGGCTTGTTTCTCGGTTATATCGGCGGCGACAAGGAAGAAGTGTTCGGCGGCGGTTTTTACTATAGCGGCGATAAGGCGCGCATGGACGAAGAAGGTTTCATGTGGTTCGCGGGACGGAGCGATGATATCATCAAAAGCTCCGGTTATCGGATCAGTCCGTCCGAGGTCGAATACATCATTATGCAGCATTCGGCGGTTCACGAAGTGGCCGTGGTCGGGGCTCCCGACCCGATTCGCGGAATAGCGATCAAGGCCTATATCGTGCTGAAACCGGATTATTCGCCGACCGAGGCGATGGCCCGCGAAATTCAGCGTCATGCCAAGTCGTTGACGGCGCCCTACAAATACCCGCGTTACGTGGAGTTCATCTCACAGATGCCCAAGACGTATTCGGGTAAAATTCGCCGCAATGTCCTGCGCAAACATGCCGAAGACGGCGTCTGCACCTGGATGTAATTCTTATTGATCCGTGTATTTGCGGGCGGCTCGCCACAGAGCCTGCCCGAAAGTACGCCAGAGTTCGGGCGTCAGGGTTTGGTCGCTGGCGTTGGCATAAGGAATTTCCAGCGATGCGCTGAGCGGCTTCCACGGAAGTCCAATAGCCCATTTGGAGACAGTTTTGCCCTGGGTGTAGTTTTCCCTGGTGTTCCACAGACTGCCGAACGGGACGTTGTCGGATTCAAAAAAATGAATGCCGTTGCCCTTTTTTGATTCGGGTTCGAGCAGGGCGGAGAAGCGCTCAAGCCGTTTCTGGGCGTCGTAGGGTTCCACGCCGACAATATAGATGGTTTCATTGGTGGCGCCGCCGCGCAGCCACGGACAGTGCAAATCGACAATTACTTCCGGCTGTTCACGCAGAATCAGCTCCATGATCGCCCGGACTTCGGGGTAGATCGGTTCATCGGAATAATCACGACCGTGGTCGTGCGGTTTACGGTTCTTGCCCTGGTCGCCGTTCTCCACGCCGTCCTTGTCCGCGAAGGGGACGATGAATAACGTGAAATCCGGTCTCGAATCGCGGCGGGCCGCTTCGATCACCCCTTCAATCACATAATTTGCCGCCATTTCGCAACAATGATGCCGGGCGGAGAAAAAATACTTATGCGGTCCGGCGCCATGCGTGAAAAGTTCCACCGATCGCCCCCGGCGACTGCGGCAAAGTTCTGCCACAGGCAGGCCGAGCCGCTGCCAGTCCTCCTGCAGATAGGGGATGCCCATGCAGAAACGCACCTTTTTCATTTTGCCGTCGTGGAGATAACGGAACCCTTCGCTGTCTTCGAGTTTACCGCCGCCCCACAGCCATGTCTGACCGCCGTCGGTGCTGATTGCGGGGCCGCGGGTGCCGATTGCAGACGAGTCGAAATGGAATTCATATTCGCCGGGAGCGTCAAATTCCGCCTCGAAATACCAGTAAAACCACATCGCAGAGCTGTCGCGCAAGTCCGGCGACAACTCAATCCGGTTGCCGTTAACGCCCCGGATCAGGATATTGCCTCCGGGAAAGCCGCTGCTGATCTTGATCGTCATATCAAAGAAACTCCAATGTTGACTTCTGGAACCTTTGCCGATTTATAAAACATACATGAGCGGTTGAATAAATTCAATAAATTTTTTACGGATATGTTGCATAATCAACGAATATTATGCTTTTTTTCTTCGATTTATATTCTACATGGTTGAAATCGCCTTTCAAGCTTATTTGTATTTTGCCGGAGATCAGGGTAGATTATATATACTCAAACATTCAAGGGGATTTTACCTATGCTGCTGATCATTTTATTACTGGCTGGTGGTGTCGCATTGCTTTATTTCGGAGCTGAATTTCTGGTGCGTGGCGGGGTTTCGATCGCTGCCCGGCTGGGGGTTTCGCCGTTGGTCATCGGATTGACGCTGGTTTCTTTCGCCACCAGCGCACCGGAACTGGTCGTCAGCATCCAGGCGGCGTTGAGCGGTTCGAGCGATATTGCGATCGGCAATATCATCGGTTCGAATATCTGCAACATCGCCCTCATTCTGGGACTTTCGGCTGTGATCGCTCCTTTGAGCGTGCATTTAAAGGTGCTTCGTTTTGATATGCCGCTCCTACTTGGCATAACGATTATTTTCGCCGCAGTCGGGATCTGGGCCGGAGGCTTCGGGCGTATCGCCGGGGGCGTTCTGTTCGCCGGACTGATAGCCTATCTGCTTTGGAATGTCCGGATGGAAAAACGGGAAACCCTGAAAGCGGAGTCAACCCCGGAATTGACCAAATCCTATTCGATGTGGTTGAGCATTCTGCTGGTGCTCGGCGGACTCGGTTTTCTGGTGCTTGGCGGTAAATGCATGGTCAGCGGAGCGGTGGTGCTGGGGCGGATGGCCGGATTGTCCGAGGCGATAATCGGGTTGACGATCGTCGCGGTCGGAACCAGCCTGCCGGAACTGGCTACCAGCGTGGTGGCCGCTTTTCGGGGAGAACAGGATATCGCGATCGGCAATGTGGTCGGGTCGAACATTTTCAACATCCTTGGAATCATCGGCCTTACCGCTTTGATCAGGCCGGTGGCCGCATCGGGAATTTCGCCGGTGGATTGGGGTGTTCTGGTGCTGACCGCGGCGATTCTGCTGCCGTTCATGCGTACCGGGACGCGGCTCGTCCGCTGGGAGGGGGCCGCGCTGTTGTTGATCTATACGGCCTATATCGGCTACCTTGCCATGAGTATTTGAAATGAAAAAGCCGGCCGTGCAAATAGTCCGATTTTTCCTGTGGCTGATTGCGGGGTGGTTTTTTCTGGTGCTGGTTTTTTCTGGTGCCGGGTGGATTTTCGGGGTGTTGGTCGACCGCTTCGGGCCGGAATTCTTTGTCGGTGCGGAATACGTGGTGCGGGACGGCAACGGCGGCGTCTGGTATACGAATCCGGGCGCCATCATACGCTGGCAGGCGCTGATCGCGCTGGCGGAATGCCTGTTGGCCGGTGTATTGATCTATGGCGCGTTCCTGCTTCGCAGGCGCTTGAAATCTCGTAGCTGATATTAAAAATGTATTATCAGACCGATATTGTTGAGCAAAAGAAAATGGTTTTTGAGTATTGCTAAATAGAGCGAATAAGATAGAGATTTTTTAACGGTTTGATTGTAAGGAGGCTCAGAATGGAGAAAACAATCTTCATATCATTTTGTGGGAAAAATAAACTTGAAGTGGATGAAATAGATGCCTCTTTTAGCAAAGATGGGGTTAAACTGACGCGTTACGACCGGGAATCGAGACATCAGGAAAGTATAAAAGAATTCATGAAAAAAGTTCGTTTGACGGACTATGTTCTCATGATTATAAGTGATGAATTTTTAAAATCGCAAAACTGTATGTATGAAGTGCTTGAGGTTTTGAAAGATGACAATTATCAGAAACGGCTTTTCACAATTGTATTGCCCAACGCTTATCAAATATATTCTCCCGGAGGGGCTTTGACGTATTCAGAATTTTGGATGCAAGAGCACAAAGAATTACAAATTAGGATAGAGAAATTTCCCCCAGATCAAGTTATTGAGATAAGAAAGGACTTAGCAATTATCCGTAACATAGGAATTTCTATTTGTGAGTTTGTTAAAAATATCAGTGATTTGATAAATATACCTTTTGACGACCTGAAAAAGAATGATTTTGAAGACATTAAACATCTGGTTGGCGTTTTCTCCAAAGCTCCATCTGTAATTCATTATGATATTCTCAAATTGGAAGATGTCAGCCATGCCGGAGCAAAAAGATATGCGGCAAATATACTGATTGAAAGCAAGTATTCAAAAGAAGAAATAAAGCAGGCAATCAAAGAAATTATAGGAATCCTAAAAAAGAGCCTATATTATCGTGATGAAAAAGTTCGGGAATGCTTTGGAGATGCGTCTGCAGATGTAATTTGGTTGTTTATTGCTCATCGAATGGTCGATGTCGATAATTGTAATTGGACTTGCAGGGCTTATTGGGTAAGTCCTTCTCTTAGCGAAGAGATGAGACCGATCGGATTGTCCGGGAATGATTCCATTGGAGATATTGTTATTGATTGGAATGATCACTATGAGACGATGGCTGAGTTTTATTATAGTCACAGCATACCCAAGGATAAATTTTTAGAAAGGGTCGATTTCCTTATTAAGGAAATCGAGAAATTAATATTTCCTTTGTTCAAAATATTTTCGGCATCTCAAATGACAAATAACTATGCAGAAGTGATATCTTATACCAATACGCATCAAGCGCGGATAAATGAATTATACACCAATGGGACAGATATTCCGAATCCTCCGCATGATTGTATCAAATTTGATGAATTGGTACAGTCGTACTTTGCACAGGCTGATAATTTATTTTTAATTTATTCGACGAAAGGATTAGATACCTGGGAAGAGAATAACAGAAAATATCTTATGAAAAAAACGATAGAGGACTTAAGCCAATTGGAGGACCGTATAATTATGGAAAGGAAAGGGCTGTAGTTCTTTTCTTCCTATTTTATGCTTGGAAAAGTTTTCTTTTTTCGGAAAGTTTATTGGCGGGGAAGTGGAATTCCGGGAATTTTGTGATATATTTGCTCTTTCTTTTTTGTGAGTTTGGTTATATCATATTTTTTCAACGCCAGCCCAGGAATATTATGCGCGTTATATTGGTTTTTCCGCCCCATACCGGACCTACTTATATGCCGTTGGGCATCGCCTGTCTGGCCGCCGTGGCTAATCGCAAAAATGTCGCAGTCGATCTGTTCGACGCCAACCTCGAGTTATGGAATTCCCTCTGCGATTCCGATGTCTGTCTGGGCGCGATGCGCGATTTCGCCCGCGGCCCGCTTGAAGTATTCCTGAATCCGAAGGTCTACGAATTCAATTGGAGTCATATGCCCGACGCCAAGCGCCGGATCAATGCGCTGGAACGGCTGGCCCGGCATTATCTCGCCGGAAGCGGGCTCGACGGGGAATTGAAGGCCATGCTGGCGCGTCAGGCGGCGAGGATTGGCCGCAATACGCCGGAGATTATCGCGTTTTCCGCCATGTATCTGGATCAGTTACCCTTTATCCTGGCGCAGGCGAAATACCTGTCGGAAGAGTGCGGCGCGGAGGGGCGGATCGTTATCGGCGGCGCCGCCATGAGCGCGCTTTCGCCGACGGAACTGATGGAGGCCGCGCCGTTCGTCAATGCCGTGTTGACCGGGGAAGGAGAGATTCCGTTCGAAGCACTCCTCCAGGGCTGGCCGTTCGCACAGATTCCGGGGTGCTATTACCGGGAAAATGGCGGCATTGTCTTCAGCGGCCGGACGGTTGTGCCGGAAGACCTTGCCGTACTGCCGCCCCCCGACTTCAGTCAATTGGCCGAGGGCGGTTATTTCAATCCGGTGCCGGTCATGCCGATCTACGGCTGTCGCGGCTGTAAATGGCGCAGATGCCGTTTCTGCGTGCACAATAATTCGTTCGGGCGCTATCGGCGGCGTCCGCCTGCGGCGGTGGCGCAGGAAATGCTCGAACGGCGGACCGTTTCGAACTGCCGTCATTTTTATATGGTTGACCAGTATGTCGATCCGGTTTATCTTGATGAACTCAGCGACGTCATTCTGGCGCTGGGTCTCGACTGCCGTTTTCAGGTGATGGCCCGGACGATTGGCGACTATACCCCGGCGCTGTTGAATAAAGCCGCCCGCGCCGGGTGTTGCTGGATCAGTTGGGGAATGGAGAGCGGTTCCCAGAAGTTGCTGGACCTGATGAATAAGGGGACCCGGGCCGATACCTCGCTGGAAGTGATAAAAAATGCCTCGGCAGAGGGGATTTCCAATCTGTTAATGATGATTTTCGGCGCACCTGGTTCGGACCGGGCCTGCCTGGATGAGACATTTTCATTTTTGGATCGGGCGTGGAATCATATCGACGGCATGACGGCGAGCGCGTTTGTGCTGTTCGACCAGACGGATTTCAGTCGTCATGCGTCCAGCTACGGACTGGAAATTCTGGGGGGCAACCGGATTCTCGAGGTTGCGGGAAGGGCGATTCATGATATGAAATTGAAATTCCGCCGTGAATCAGAGCATGGAACTTACGAATCGCCGCTGGCGACCGCCGAAATAGACGCTTGGGAACACCGCAAGGTCTGGCTGCCGACATTGCCGTTTCATGGACGGCTCTGCTGTGAACATTATCTGCTGTACGCCGATTCGCGACAGGTATACACCCGTCCCGGCAAGCGTCTGCGCAGTGCGTGAGCGGTTTAAATCAGGTTATAAATGGTCAGGTAATGCAGAGAACTGCCCAGCAGGACGAAAATGTGCCAGATCGTATGTGAATAAGGTCGATTGATCAGATAGAATATGATCCCAAGCATATAAATAATCCCGCCCGCAATCAGGAATCCGAGCGCGAGGGGCGTCAGGCCATTAATCAACGATTTGATACAGCACATGCACAGCCAGCCCATTGTACAGTACAAAACGACTGACAACCCGTAGAAACTCCGCAGGGTAAAACATTTCAGCGTGATTCCGGCAATTGCCAGTCCCCATATCACCGCCAGCAAAATAAAACCGGTCAGGTTATTGACTGCAATCAGCATTAACGGTGTATAAGTTCCGGCAATCAGCAGGTAAATGGCACAATGATCAAATTTGCGGAAAAGAATTTTCCTGGAATCGCTCCGTACGCCGTGATACAGGGTGGAGGCGGCATACATCGACAATAACGAGATACTGTAGATGAGCACGGCTGTCAGGTTAAGCAATCCGGAGGGCAATATGGAAACGATTAACGCGGCCACTCCGCCAAGTACAATCAGAATACCCGCACCATGGGTCAACGTATTGGCCACTTCCTCGCGGGGCGAATAAAAGTGAATTAATATTGGAGTATTTCCCGTAGTCATATTTTATTCCGCGGCTAACAGTCCGGGAGCAAGTGGGAATTTGTCCTTATCGCGCCAGGCGCGGCAGCGTTCTCCGATGAAATCGATGATTTGCTCTTGTGCTTCTCGTCCGTTGCCGGTTACGGCCACGGGAGGGGCGAATTCAAAATAGATACGGTTTTCGGGGTGCAGAGGTCCAAAATCGTTGAACAGGCGACCCGGCTTCAGAAAATCGGTTTTCAGTGCAAACGGGATTACTTTGACGCCGGCGTTTTTGGCCAGTTTCACCGCTATTGTATTGAAGCGCTCCGGTTTGAATTCGGGGTAGCGGGAGGCTTCCGGGAAAATCAGTACCGAACGACCTTGTTCCAGTTGTTTCCGACCTTTCTGCATGATGGTCTTGAAATCTTCACGCGGATTGACTTGAGTCACGCCGATTGCTCCGATCGCATGCATGGCCCGGCTCATAAAGGGAACTCCGAAAATGCCGTTTTTAATCACGAAAGTGAAATCAAGACGGGGGGAAATCAGGGCATTGAGCATGATGGTTTCCACTGCGCTCATGTGATTGCCTGCGATTACGAAAGGGCCTTCCTCGGCGGACAGATAATCAAGTCCGCGAACACTGATTCGGGCTCCGCAACGCTCAAGAATATCAATATTTTTTCCGCTGAATTGAGCCAGATTTTTGGAATCAAGCCGACCGGCTTTGGCGCAACGCCCGATGAAATAAAAATTGGTGCAGACTTGCAGAAAGAAATTGATTCTGGAATTGAAAAATATTTTGGAACAGATATCACGGCGGTCATGCGGCGTATCATAACTGTCTCGATCAAATAACGTATTCATAATGAAACATCCCGGTCATGACTTAAAAAAAATATCGGGGAGGTACGTAAAACGAACCCCCCCGTGCGTGCCGACTATTACCAGCGATTGCCGCCGCCGCCGCCGCCATTGAAACGACGGTTGCCGCCGCCACTGCTGCCGCCGCTGCGGGCAGGACGTTCTTCGCGAGGCCTGGCTTCATTGACCACAATCTTGCGGCCGTCGCAATCAGAACCATTCAGAGCTTCGATGGCCGCATTGGCTTCGCCCTGATTGTTCATTTCAACGAACCCGAATCCTTTGGCGCGGCCAGTGTCGCGGTCTGTCACGATGTTAACCGAATCGACAGTGCCATAGGTTCTGAACATGTTGGTGAGTTGAGCTTCATCTGCCGAAAACGGCATGTTTCCTACGTAAATTCTCATAGGGTTTTCCTTTTGCGGTTTTTCCGCGGTTTATAGCTTTCCCGGGATAAAAATTGACTGAGTTTTGGAATGTCGACCTAATCACTGCCCGGCAGAAAACGGAGAAAGCTGAGTATTCAGAAACCACCGGGAGGAATATGCGAAGAAATCAGGATGTTAAAATCAAAAAATCAAACCAAAAAACGTAAACTCTCATCTTGCTTCCAAATGTACTGTTTTAAAACATAACTCCCATGAGTTACGGCATCGTACTGTTTTCGGAAGCTTATTTTAATAACAATACTACGTGAAAGCCTGATTACAAGACAAAGTATGAAAATAATTGAAAATTAATTATTTCCGACTTGAAGGATGATCTTGACAAAACACGACGCCGAGCGTACATTAAGGGATTGCAAGCCGATACATGATTGGAAACAGGCGGCGGCTTGCCGAAAACGGAAGCGAAATCCCTTGATGGAACATTTTCTGACAACTTATTTGAATATTCCCGCTGTCGCTGTTTTTATCATTATCGCAGGCGGGCACATCCTGGGTAAACTGAAGGTGGGAAAGTTCCAACTGGGCGGTTTCTGCGGGATTTTGATCGTCGCCATTCTGGTCGGCGGCCTATGCAAATGGTACTATAGCATAAGCTCGGTCCGGTATTTCAACACCGCCAATCTGGACAGCCTGCGAAAAATCGGTTTCCTGTTGTTCATATACGCGGTTGGATATGAAGTCGGGCCTTCTTTTCTGGCGGCTTTTCGGCGCAGAGCCTGGAAGGAAGTGCATGTGGCTCTTTTTCTTTCGCTCGTTACCGTCGGGCTGATCGTGTTGACGATCCTGCTGACGTCTCCCACGCCCGGCGCATTGGTCGGCAGTGTGGCGGGCGGGTTGACGCAGGCATCGATCCTGGGAACCGGCGAGTCCCAGTATCAGCTTATGGGCGGACCGGATTTCGACCTGTTTATTCGACAGGAAACGCTTGCTTTCGCCTCGACTTACGCGGCGAGCGTGATTATCACCATGTTGTTTTGCGTGGTCGCGGTTCCGTACCTGTTGAAACGCAGTCTGGAGGAGGATGCGTTCAAATTGCAGTCGGCGTCGGGAGGGAGACTGGTTGAGGCCGCTGAGGAGTTTGCATTGCCGAAACGAATCGGGCGGATGTACCGGGTCGCGCGGGCGCAGGACCGGACCGTGGAAGAATTCAACGCCTCGGTCGATTTCAATGCCAGTATTGAAGCGGTGTACCGGGACATGAAAGCGCTTGAGGGCATTACCGGGACGGTCCCGGCGGAGGGCGATGTCGTTGTGATTATCGGAAAACGCCAGGACGTGATCGCGCTGGGAGAACTGTTTGGCGAGGAGGTGCGCGATTGTTCCTGCGACGACCTGGTGATGCAGTCGATGTCCGGGGTGATTACCCGCCGGGATTGTCAGGGAATTACACTGGCGGAGTTCCGTTCGCGCCTCGCGGCGGAAGCGGTTCCGGGGATTTATATTGAGGAGATATCCAGGGGCAACCGGCCTTTGCCGCTGCTGGCGGACACGCTTTTGCACCGTGGTGATGTCGTTCGAATGTTCGACCGGCGCTGCGATATCCGCAAGGCCGCCGGATGGTTCGGCTATCTGATTGATTCCGGCAACAAAACCGACATGCTGGCGCTGGCGGTCGGGATCGCTTCCGGGGTGGGTCTGGGACTGCTGCCGCTGTTCCATCCGTCACTGAAGCTCGGGGACTGTCTCGGGGTCATGTTTCTGGGCATCCTGATCAGTGTGATTCGTTCGCGGCACCCGTTTCTCGGGGCGTTTCCGCCTGCGGCCTCGCAGTTGTTCAAGGACTTCGGGTTGTCTCTTTTTCTGGTGATTACCGGTCTTTCGGCGTTGGACAACCTGCATATGGCGGATGGGCGGCTGTTGCTGTCGGCATTGGCGGTGGGGGCTGTTTTCGCGATTGTGCCGCTGACGCTGACGGCGTTGTTCGCCAAATACGTTTTGAAGTATGACAATTCAGCGGTGCTGGCGTCATCGCTGGCCGGAGCCCGAAGCGCGAATCCGGCTTTTGCCGCTATTCTGGAGAAAAGCGGCGCAAGCTGCCTTGCCGTTCCGTTTTCGGTCACTTACGCCGTTTCAAACGTCAGTTTGACCCTGCTTGGCCCGTTGACCATTTACTTGTTTCAATTGTTCAACGGAAGCCTGTAACGAAAAATCGCGTGGCAGGGAATCAGAGTTTGTCCATGATATTTTTCCAGACGGGGACGACGCGCTTTCCGTAAAGGGGCTTTCCCGGCGCGCCCTGGCCCCGAATCGAAACGAGCAGCACGTATTTCGGCTGTTCGACCGGTGAAACTCCGATACAGCTTCCGATATAATCGGATGTATCCGGCACCCTGTAGGTTCCGGCTTGAACGGCCAATCCGTTGGCGGCGCCGGCCTGGGCGGTCAACATGCCGATGATTGCGGGGACTGTGGCTCTGGATTTGAAGGTGTCTTGATCATCGGCGGCCAGTTTGCACCAGCCCTCAAGCAGTTGTTCGGGGGAAATCTTAACGGCGCCGTACCCGATCGCAAACCGGGACAGAACGAATTTTTCATGCAGGTCTTCCGGGTACGGAATATGCAGTTTTTTCAGGTATGGGATCAGTTTATCCGCGCCCATTTGAAGAGCGATTTTGGCTGTGCCGATGTTGCTGTTCTTGGTTAAAACCTCGGAAACCGACAATTCCTGATACGGAGCGACATCGCGAAGCGGTTTTTTGTCGATCATGAACACGCCCTTTTCGCAGTCGATTTCAGTCTGCGGAGTAACGGTTTCCGAGTCAAGGGCGAAGGCAATCATCAGCGGTTTGAACATCGAAGCCGGGGCAAAGCCTTTGAATTTGTCGCCGATCTGGACCCGCGCTATGATTTTTCCCGTCGAGGCTTCCGCCAAAATCGCCAGTCCCTGTTTGGAATCCAATGCCGCAAGACCCGCCTGCAACTCTTTTTCGATCATTTGCCCGGTCGCCGACGTGTTTTTTGCGGCTGGAGCCTCGTTGGCGCAGACCGAAACAGCAAATCCCAACAGGAAAACAGCGATCAGATTTTGGTGAAACAACATGTTTGGAGCCCTCCTTAAATTAGCTTCAATTATTTTGAAATGCCTTACTGCGCAATCCTTCAAAACTCATTTCGATTCAATTTTATCCCGATTCGATAATTTAGCACGATATGGAACCAGTATCAAACGGAATCCCAGGCAATAATTGCGGGTCGAAGGAGAAACATAGGCCCGTCCCGCCGAACGGCAGAGCGCCGAATCGCTTTCCCAGCTTCCGCCGCGAAATACTTTATACGAGCCGGTTTTCGGACCGGTCGGATCGCTGGCGTCTTCCCGATAACTTCCGTACCAATCCAGACACCATTCCCAGACGTTTCCGTGCATGTCGTACAGGCCCAGGTCGTTCGGCTTTTTCTCGCCGACCGGATGAGTGGTGCGCTTCGAATTCCGCAGGTACCATCCGACTTCGTTCAGGTGGGGGCAGTCACCGTCGGTTGTTTCCAGATCATGCTTGTTATTCAATGCGGATGCGGCGCCGGCACGACACGCATACTCCCATTGCGCCTCTGTCGGCAGCGAGAACACATAGCCTTCCGGTAGTCGTCCGGCATTTTGTTCCCACTTCGTCAGCTTTTCGCAAAACGCCATGGCGTCGTACCAGGAAACTTTTTCGACGGGGAGATTATTGCCGCAAAAGAAAGACGGCATTTGTCCGGTCAGCGCTCCGTACTGCTTCTGCGTCACCGGAAATTTTCCGATATGGAATCCCTGCGTCAGAACAACTTCGTGGAATTCTTCGTCTTCGGATCGTCCCAGCTCGTCGCAGGGACTTCCCATCATGAATCTGCCGGGAGGACACCACAGCATTTCAAGGGAGATTCCGCCGGGCAATATGGCCTGTCCGCAGAACTCCGTTCCGATATTTTTCCGTTGCCGGTTCTCTTCCGCCGGAGGCGGGCATTCGGGCGAAGCCGGTTCGGAGGAAACACTGAGAATCAATGCCAGCCCCAGCAGGGTAAACGTCAGACTGCTGCCGTTGCCGATCAGCGGCATCCCCGTATGAACGCCCGGCGCCAGTCCGACGATCATGGCCAGATTGTAAAATACCGGAATCAGCAGAAACGCCGAAAATCCGGCAACCGTCAATTTAGCCTCGGATTTCTGGAGACGACAGACCAGCAGGACCGACAGGGCCGCCGCCAGACAGTATCCGGCAATCATTGCGAGAAGAAAAATCCATCCCCCGCGCAAGGTCAATTCGGCAAGCAGCCAATCACCATTGTCATGGTAATGGGTCAGGATCGGAGCATTGTGATTGCCGAACCAGCCGCCCGTCCGGATCGCCTCCAGCGACCGCCGCAGAAAATAATTCCAGGTGTACTGAAATTGCTCGGGCAGGAGAAACGCCGCCAGCCGTTTGAACCGGAGCGGTTGGGCCCAGGCCAGATATCCGGCGCCGGCGCTGAAGAATCCGGCCAGCACTCCCCAGTACGGCCAGGCGCTTTTCCCTCGAACCACGGTGAGCATGATCAGTGCCGTTACCCACAGGAGAAAGAACGCAAACAGGTTTCCGCTGAGAAAAACCAGCGTCAACAGCGCGGTCACCGGCACCACGGTTTTCCAAGGCTCTTTTGACCTGCGGCTTCGTAGCTGGTTGGCCAGAAGCAGAATCAGGGCGACTCCGGCCAGGTCCGTCGTCAGCAGGTGAAACCCGCCGAATGACAGCCATTTGTGCGCACCGTATACCGGTGGGGCGAAGTATCCGCAAGCGACCACCGCCCCCGCCAGAGCCACCAGCGGCCAGGCCAGACGGAGCACTTTGCCGTACCCGACGTGGATAATGATCAAAAACACCACCAGCCCCACCGTCAGTCGACAGCAGCATCGGTTATGAACCTGTTCGGTGTGCGGCAATACGAATGACAGCCCGTACAAAATAGCGGCCATCAGGAGAAAACAGTCCAAAACCAGTAACGCTCCCGCATTCCGGGGAGACATATTTTCCCATATTTTCCGGCAGTTTGTCAAAAATCTCATTATTTCACCTATCCATTGTTTTGCTCATTTATTATAGGGCAAGAATAGGAACGGATATGACACGATATTTCGAAATTCCAGGGCTTTTTTCAGCCGGGAAACACCTCCTTCCGGCGAACCACCGGCAATCCGGCTTCCGCAAGCGTTTCCGGGATCGCCCGGACGAAAAGCATATCGTAGCCTTGCAGGGAATTCACCGTCGGCCGGGCTTTCGCATTGAGGGTAGGGGTGAAGTCGTCCCGTGAGAGCTTTGCGGCATTTTCCGGGTTCGCGGCACAGACAATGGCGTAATCAATGTCCGGCAATTTCTCGAACGGAACCAACGCGGCATGGCGGTTGCACTGATTGACCTGATTGGCCTTCTTTTGAGGCATCAAGGCCAGCGGCGGATTTTCCATGTCCCATAAATGAACGCCGCGGGTGAAGTGGAAGGCGTTCCAGCGTAAATGCTCATTTTCCGCCAACACGATGAGGTTTTGTTCGATTTTGGCGGAAACTTCCTCAAGGGGAACTCCGGGCTCGCCGGTCGTCCCGATGTCGTAACCGATCAAACGCAGCAGATTGCGTTGACCGGCCGCCGACGAACGGCTTGACTCCTGGCTGAAGAATGAAGCATTGCGCCAGGCGGTTTCCCGGTCAGGCTCTCCGGAAGTCCATTTGTGATTCAGATGTTTGGCGATGAGGTCGGTGACTTCGTCGATCAGCACATCCTTGCGATAGATGTCGGAAAGCCTGCCGAACAGGACGAAACGGCAGGCGGCGCTGCGGCAGTATTCATAGGTTTCCTGACACCCAATCCGGGTGAAAATGACATGATCTCCGAGCGGCAGGGCCCGGTCTTTGAAAATTCGCAACAGAATTTCGGTCGTCTTGAGGTTGAATTCATCCTCGTCCAGGCAGACTAGTATCCGATTGTATTTTTCCGCATTGGCGCTGAACCATTGATGGAATTCGCGCCCGTCCACGTCCATCGGGTGAAAACTGAGATGATACTCGCGGACCGCTTCCGGGCATTGGCTGGCGTAGGATTCAAAATTCTTCGGTTCGCGGTCGATAATGTCCGCCCGAAAAGCCGTCCCTTTGAATTGGGCGTCGCAGACTTCACTTTTGAGCAATTCCTCTCCTTGCTGGCCGAAACCGAGCAGCAACAGCCGGAATTTCCCGGCGACGGCGGCACTTTCTGTGTCCACCGTGATGCCCGGACAGTCCAGCATCGGGTAACGCCGTGCGAAATTGCGGGCGGTCAGGGCGGTTTCGCTGAAAATATGGACGTTCACACGTTCCTTGGCCTGATCGGCCCAACTGCGCAGGAAGGATTCATCCGTTCCCTTGTCGATACGCACATAAACGGAGGTTTTTTCCCGGGGCTTTCGGACGGCGCCCAGGTGTTCTACCAGCTTCTGGGCCATTTCCACATTCCAGTGGGGATTTTCGGAGAGGAACAGGTGGCGCCGCGCCCGGCTGAAAAATCGTTTGACATTCTCAAAGTCCGCAAAATCACACAGGAAATTCTCGGCGTCGAGACGGTCGGTTTCCCGCAGGCATTGCTCGCGGTCGCCGCGCAGTTCACGTGGCAGCAGAAAAAGGTTCTGTTCACCGGCGGAATGCCGGTACATATCCTTCGCCAGCAGCAATCCCTGCGGCGACACCCCCCAGAATACATTCAGGTTCCGGCTGGGGACCAGCCAGCGCCGTCCCCAGTTGACTAGCCGCCGTCCGAAAAAGGAGAAGACGATGGCGCCGAAATACAGGTAAATCACGAAATGAAACAGATGATATTGGAATTGCAATCCCGGTCCGGCTTCGGCGAGTCCGGCTTCGTCGTAGGGACCGCGGGATGGGAAAAACGCGGCCAGCGAATTGTTGGCCGCATCCAGAAATTCATGTCCTTGCGCGGAATATCCGGTCCGGTTGATGGTGGTGTAGAGCCACGCCCCCCACAGGAACAGCACGGCGAAGACGGCAATCCGTATGCCGTTGCGCTTGAACGGCCGGTACGACACGAACAATACCCAGCCGGACAACAGGAACAACGCCAGTTCGCCGAGGATCAGCGCCAGCGAACAATCCGGAGCCTGACGCCGCCAGACGACGGCGATTCCGAACATGGCCGCGATCAGGAGCAGGGTGATCAGCCGCCGCCAATAAAGTTGACAGCACCGAACAAAAACAGGGTTATTTTTCATGATGATTATCCTTTATAATATTATATCCGAGTGAACGCAGGGCTTTCATGGTTTCGCGGACGGTATTGCGGTCATGTTCTTTTTCGGCTTCGGGGAGTCGGTCATAGGGGACGAGGCACGGGTGCAGCTTTTGAACATCGTTGCGGACGGGGCCGTACTGCCAGCCCTGCTCGAGGCGGAGCCGGGCCCAGGCGTCGTGAACGCGCCGGGCGGTTTGTTCCACCACCTCTTGCATTTCCGATATTTTCAATTCAGTCATTATTTCTTTTCCTTCACTGTTTGATCCACTTACTTGCTGTTATTTGGTTTGCCATTTTCAGCGGATGAGGCTGGCTCAACCGGGGAATTATGCTGTTGAAGTTTCTGAATCTTATTTTTTAAAGTTTGAACATCCGGGTGATTTCCCATTCCGATGTTATTGTATGTGGACAAAGCCTTTTGGTAATACTCCAAAGCTTTGGCGTTTTCGCCCAACTTCTCAGAAAACACGCCGATATTGCCTAGCGATATTGCAATATTCTGATGATTTTCGCCATAAACTTTTTTAAAAATAGCCAATGCCTTTTGAAAAAACTCCAAAGCTTTGGCGTTTTCACTCAAATTGCTATGAATAAAGCCGATATTGTTTAGTAATGTTGCGACATCCGGATGATTTTCGCCATAAGTCTTTTCCCTAATAGCCAAAGCTTTCTGATAATATTCCAGTGCTTTGACATTATCGCTCAAATCGCTATAAACCAAGGCGATATTATTAAATGAAGTTGCGACATTGGGGTGATTTTCGCCATAAACGTTTTTCAGAATCGCCAGTGCTTTTTGATAATATTCCAGAGCTTTGGCATTATTGCCCGAATTACTATAAATTGCACCCATATTATTGAGTGATACTGCAACAGTTGAGTGATTTTCGCCATAAACGTTTTTCAGAATAACCAGCGCTTTCTGATAATAATCCAGAGCCTCGGCGTTTTTTCCCAATTTCTCATGAACTGCGCCGATATTACCTAGTGATATTGCGACATTGGGGTGATTTTCGCCATAAACGTTTTTCCAAATGACCAATGCCTTTTGATGATATTCCAGAGCCTTGGTGTTTTCATCTAAATTGCTATAAACCAAGCCGATATTGTTTAGAGATATTGCGACATCCGAGTGATTTTCGCCATAAACGTTTTTCCGTATCGCCAATGCCTGTCGGTAAAACTCCAACGCTTTGGCGTTTTCTCCCAATTTGCTATGAATAAAGCCGATATTGTTAAATGAAGTTGCGATATCCGGGTGATTTTCGCCATAAACGTTTTTCCAAATGACCAGCGCTTTCTGATAATATTCCAGCGCTTTGACGTTATCGTCCGAATTGTCATAAAGCAAGCCGATATTGTTGAATGATTTTGCAATATCCGGATGATTTTTGCCATAAACTTTTTCTCTTATCGCTAAGGCCTTTTGATTACACTCCAATGCTTTGGTTCTTTCTCCCAAACTGTTATAAACCAAACCGATATTGTCAAATGAGGTTGCAACATTGGGGTGATTTTCGCCATAAACGTTTTTCAGAATCGCCAGCGCTTTCTGGAAATATTCCAAGGCTTTTGCGTTTTCGCCCAAACTCTTATAAACCAAGCCGATATTGTTAAATAAAGTTGCAATATTGGGGTGATTTTCGCCATAAACGTTTTTCAGAATCGCCAGCGCTTTCTGGAAATATTCCAAGGCTTTTGCGTTTTCGTCCAATTTCTCATAAACCGTGCCGATATTATTAAATGATGTTGCAAGATCATTGGTTTCTTCTCTTGAATATTTCTGATAATATTCAATGGATTTTTCCAATAACTTCTGCGCCTGGCCGTATTCGCCGAATGAACCTAATATTGTGCCTACGGTTTGGTAAATGCCGGCCTTTACATTCAGATGGCTTTGCTGTTCAATCTTGGGGATGGCGTTGCGCATGGCCTGCAGAACGGTTAGATCCTTGCTGCCGCGGCGGGTCGGATCGGCACTTTGCAATGTTTCACGCAGAAAAGTCAAAGTTTCTTTTGCTTGCGCGGCCTGGTCTTTTGCATCTTTCTCGGCTTTTTCGGCTCGCTCTTTTTCTGCGACCGCCTGTTTCTCATTGGCGCGGGCGGTAGCCGCATTTTTTTTCGCTTCCTCAGCGTTATCCAAGGCTTTTTGTTCCGCAATCCGGGTCCGGTGCAATTGTTGGGCGGTGGCTTTTTCAGCGGCGACGGCGCGCTGGTGATTTTCCTCGGCGATCCGCTCGGCGTGGAACGCCCAGGCGGTCAGGGCGGCAAGAACGGCGATGACACAGACGGCGATGACGATGTATTGCCTGTAGCGGCGGCGCACTTCGGCTTGAAAACTGTCCTTGACTTCCTCGCGTTCCATTTCCAATAGACGCGAGATGCCCACGAGGACGCCGTTTTCCCAGTTTTGTTTGAGGTCGGGATGTCGTTTTTTCAATTCGGCGCGGTCGGGACGGAAATCGGGCAGATTGGTGTTGACAATTTCCGGGCGGCGCAATGCGGGCGGCAGGCAACTGTCGTCATGCAACGTCGGTTCTCCCTCAAGGATGATCGGCACGATCCGGTCGTAGCTATTCCCATGGGATTGCAGGAACTGTTCGATTTCCCAGTTCACGTAATGTTTTTCAGCGATTTCTTTTTTCGTGGCGGAGTTTGGGGAACAAAGTACCAGCAGGTAGCGGGAAGAGGCCAGCTTCTCCGTCAATTCCGATTCAAACGTCGCCTTTCTCTGGCCGCCCAGGTTGGTTTTATCGAGAAAGACCCGGCGCAGGAATTTGCTGTTTTCCGGCCGCAGCTCCGGTCCGACCTTTTCCTCCGGATATTTGAAGTGCTCCAGAAAGGATTTGACAAACTTTGCGGCCTCAATATCATCCCGTGAATAACTGATAAACGCATAGTATTTATTGCTCATTATAATATGATCCGAATTCTGTTGTTTTCGTTTCGTAGGCATCGGCACATCATGTTTTTCAATTCTCCTTGCGGCTCAGCAGGTAAACGGCCAGTTCGCCGGAACCTTTCGGCAGGGTTCTGGTCCCGACATACTCGCAGGCCAGGCCGCTGTCCGGACGGAGCGCGACGAATGCCGCAAACGCCCCGCTGACGAATACTTGTCCCTCCGCCGTGATCGGTTCGATCCGGGCCGCTTTCGACGTACTGCGGCCGATGTAATTGTCCGCCTCCAGGATCGGGTCGTACACTTTGCTCACCACCCCTACATGCAGGGCGACGCGCAGTTGCGGGATTGTTTTCACGCCGATTCCGGCCCAGTCGAAGCGGGCGGTCCATGATTGCAGTTCCAGCGCCAGGTATCCGGCTTTTGCCACATCGTCGAGGATCAGGTGAATCGCATCCCCCCAGGTGTTTTTCAAATTGATGCAGTCGGCGTATTTTTTCAGAATTTCTTCATTTACACCGGCGTAGAAATTACGGCTGAATTCTAGGCAGGATTTTTCATCCATCCGGCTGTATCCATGAAGGTCGGCGAACAAAATCGCTTTTATGGCCCGTCCGTCAAGTTCTTTCAGCATGGTATTTCCTCCACCGAAACGCCGTATCGGGCACACAGGGCAATGACCTCCGGCGGCGGTTGGCCGTTCGCCAGATAGGCGCAATAAAGGGGAAAGGCGAGATGCTGTCGTTTCAACAGGGCCAGCCCCAGCGCATAACGGTCATGAAATTCCTCGACGACCGCATCGCCTTCGCCGATTTTCTGACATTCCGGCATGATCACTTCCGTCCGGTCATGGCGGCAGACGGTCGACATCCGCTCATTCCACTCCGGAAATTCCGGGAACGCGTTTCCTTCGGCGTCCGGTTGCGACAGCACCATGCAACAGGACGCGCCATGCGCCAACACCGTTTCCGCGAACAGGATATCCTCCGTCCCGGAGCCGGAAAGACAGGCAACGGCGACATTATGCCGTTTCAAAAAAAACTCAAGACGGCGGCGTATTCCGGCTTCGTCATATTGGCGGGGAGGGGAGTATTCATTGCGTCCGGCCAGCAGGGCGATCCCTGGCAGTTCGATGAATAGCGGCAATGCCTCGTCGTTTCCATCCAGATGGTTCAGCAAAAGCCTGAGCTGGCGGACGGTACTGCCGAAATCGCCGTACCGGTCACGGGCCTGAACCGACGCTTTGCGGTAATGCCGCTGCGCATCTTCCCGGCGTCCGGCGATCAGGGCGCATTCGCCGAGGGTGGCGTTTGCCCACATGGAGTCGTCCGTGACCAGCGGAATGGTGCGTTCCGCGATCTGCTGCGCGGTGTCGGTCCGTTCGCCGAGCAGATAACAACACGCGGCATTGACGCCGTTGAAATATTCATGATGTTCCTCAAATGCCCGCAGGCTGATTTCGGCGGCTTCCAGAAATAACCGTTGTTTTTCGGCAGGGTCGGTGGCGGCGACAGCCATATCCTTAAAAATGCGGCTGCGGAAACCGGTGCATTCGGAGTCCGGTTCGTCCCGGAACAACTCCGCGATTTCCCGGGCGCGGCGAACGGCACCGGAACGTGCCAGCGCGAGCCCGAGGACATGGAGCTTCTCACGGGAGTCCGGCAATGCCGCCGCCAGGTCGTAAGCGTGAAAATTCTCGCCGATGGACAGTGCCCGGCGGGCGAGAAAAAGCCTGCCGTCATGATCGTCGGGCTGCAAGGATTTCGCCAATGCCTGAATCTGTTTTACGGACAATGGCTTATCCTTGAATTCACGATTCCATTCCGATGCAGCCGTCATAATCCACCCTTCTTGCCAAAGCCGTTCTCATATCCGCGTGTTTTTACCATAGCCTCACCTTTTATCTATTGCAAAATCACGGCATCTTTTTCTGCAGAATAATTTTACCGCCGGTATCAAAAGCCGTTATTTCAGTCGGCAGCCCATCCTTATTGTACTTGATGGTGAGCCTTGCGAAGCCGTTGCACGCAATGGGTTTGCCGTCGACGCCGAAATAAGCTTCTTCCGTTTGTTTGCCCTGGGTATTGTATTTTCTGATCCGTTTTGCAAAACCCGTTTTATGAAGGATCGGTTTGCCGTCGGCGCCGAAATAGGCCTCTTCGATTTGATTGCCCAATTCATCATATTTCATTCTCCGGACGGCGCATCCATTCTTTTTGTTCAGGACAGGTTTGCCGTCGACGCCGAAATATGCCTGTTCGATTTGATTGCCGCGCTCATCGTATTTCCGGATATCCCGAGCAATTCCTTCCGGGTTCATGATCGGTTTACCGTCAGTGCCGAGGTAATCCGCTTCAATCATGTAGCCACGTGTGTCATATTTCATAAGCAGCAGAGCCCAGCCTTGTTTGCACACTATGCGTTTGTCGTCCGGGCCGAAACAGGCGATTTCGATCATATTGCCGTGTTCATCATATTTGCAGGTCGCCTTGGCGGTCCCGTTCCTGCGAAATGTTGGTTTGCCGGTGGTATCGAAATAAATCTCTTCGACTTTGTTGCCGCGGTGGTCGTATTTCCAGAAATAGGCGGCAAAACCTTCCTTATTGGTAATTGGTTCGCCGCTCGTACCAAAATAGGCCTGTCCAGTCTGGTTTCCGCGCTCATCATATTTCCAGGTGATTCTGGAAATTCCTTCTTTGCCCATGACGGGTTTGCCGTCGGTCCCGAAATAAGCTTCCTCGATTTTATTGCCGCGCTCATCGTATTTCCATGTGGTTTGGAAAACTCCATTCTTGCCCGGAAGCGGTTTGCCATCGGTCCCGAAACAAGCTTCAGCGATCCTGTTGCCGCGATCATCGTATTTGATTGAGACTTTGGACGATCCTATTTTAGTTAGGGTAGGTTTGCCGTCTGCATCGAAATAGGTTTCCTCAATCAGATTATTATGATCGTTGTATTTCATGATCTTTTTCGAGAATCCATACCGGCAAAGACCTGGTTTATTGTCGGTGCCGAAATAAGCTTCTTCGATTTTGTTGCCGCGTTCGTCATACTTTACAGTTCCACTCGCGATACCGTTACAAAGCGTAGGTTTGCCGTCAACGTCGAAGTAAGAGGCTCCGGTTGGATAGCCCTTTGCGTTGTATTGCAGAATTATTCCGGCATATCCGTCTTTATTGGCAACGGGTTTCCCATCCACGCCGAAATAGGCTTCTGCAATTTTGTTGCCGCGCTCATCGTATTTGATTGAGACTTTGGACGATCCTATTTTATTCAGGGTAGGTTTGCCGTCTGCGTCGAAATAGGTTTCCTCAATCAGATTATTATGATCGTTGTATTTCATAATCTTCTTCGAGAATCCATTCCGGCAAAGACCTGGTTTATTGTCGGTGCCGAAATAAGCTTCTTCGATTTTATTGCCGCGCTCGTCGTACTTGACCGTATATCGGAAGAACCCGTTTTCGTTAAGGACCGGCTTTTCGTTCAGTCCAAAATAAGCTTCTTCGATTCTGTTGCCGCGAGCATTGTATTTTATGGCAAATCGGGCGTAGCCATTCTTTATGGGAAAAGGTTTGCCGTCTATACCGAAATAGGTTGCTTCAATCATATTGCCGCGAGCATCATATTTTAAGCAGAGCCTGGCATAGCCGTCTTTGCTGAATACCGGTTTACCGTTGCTATCGAAACAGGACAATTCAATCATGTTGCCGCGTTCGTCATATTTTGTAGTGGCTTTGGAAACCCCGTTTTTCTGTTGGACAGGCTTGCCGTCGGTGCCGAAATATGATTCTTCGATTTTATTTCCGCGAGCATCATATTTCCAGATAAATCCGGCAATGCCGTCTTTATATAGAGCAGGTTTGCCGTCGGTGCCGAAATAAGCTTGTTCGATTTTATTGCTGCGCTCATCGTATTTCATGGTCAATTTAGCACAACCGTCTTTATCGAGAGTGGGTTTGCCGTTGGTATCGAAATAAGCTTCTTCAATCTTCTTGCCGCGCTCATCGTATTTCATGGTGAGCTTGGCATAGCCATTATATAGAACGGGTTTGCCATTGGCATCGAAATAAGCTTCTTCAATCTTCTTGCCGCGTTCATCGTATGCGGAGGTAAACCTTGCACAACCATCTTTATCGAGAGTGAGGTTGCCGTCAGTACCGAAATGAGCCTGTTCGATCTTCTTGCCACGCTCATCGTATTTCATAGTGAGCTTGGCATAGCCATCTTTATCGAGAGTGGGTTTGCCGTTGGTATCGAAATAAGCTTCTTCAACCTTATTACCGCGCTCATCGTATTTCATGGTGAGCTTGGCATAGCCATCTTTATAGAGAGTGGGGTTGCCGTTGGTATCGAAATAAGATTCTTCAGTTTTATTGCCGCGTTCATCGTATTTCATGGTGAGCTTGGCATAGCCATTATATAGAGTGGGGTTGCCATTGGTATCAAAATAAGCTTCTTCAATCTTATTGCCGCGCTCATTGTAGTTCATGGTGAATTTAGCACAACCATCTTTATCTGGAGTGGGCTTTCCGTCAGTGCCGAAATAAGCCTGTTCGATAATATTACCGCGTTCATCGTATTTTCGGGTGAATTTAGCGTTGCCGTCTTTGTGGAGAACAGGTTTGCCGTCAGTGCCGAAATAAGCCTGTTCGATAATATTACCGCGCTCATCGTATTTGCAGGTGGCTTTGGCATAACCATCATTTCGAAGAATGAATTTATTGTCAATGCCGAAATAAGCTTCTTCAATCATATTGCCGCGTTCATCGTATTTGATCGTGAGTTTGGCATATCCGTTTTTCTGGAGAACAGGCCTGCCGTCGATACCGAAATAAGCCTGTTCGATAATATTACCGCGTTCATCGTATTTGCAGGTGGCTTTGGCACAACCATTTTTATCGAGAGTGGGTTTGCCGTCAGTGCCGAAATAAGCTTGTTCGATAATATTACCGCGTTCATCGTATTTGCAGACCATTTTAGCATAGCCGTCTTTGAACAGTGATGGATTTCCGGAGACATCGACGATTTGCTCTTCTATGAGATTGCCGTTGGCATCGTAGTCGTCAATACAGATCATCCAGTCGGCTTCATTGAGGACCGGTTGAGTTTTCTCATTGACATAGGTGATTTTGTGCAGATTGCCATTGGCAGCGTATTCATAAAGCTTTCCGGCGATTCCGTTGGGGGTTGCCTGCGGTTTGCCTTTTTCATTCAAATAGGATATTTTCAGGGGCCGCCCATACTGATCCAGATCGTAACGCCGTCCGAAAATGCCATCGGCATCTTTCGTCGCGCTTCCTCCGGCACGTTGGAAACGGACTTCTTCGATGTATCCATCGTCATTCCGCGTCAACGCCCAGCGTTGGATTTCGCCTTTTCCGGTCAGGTTATTTTGAAAAAATGCCCCTTTGCCAAGAGCCGAGGTCTTGGCGGAAAGCGCCATCGGCAGTTCCCCGCCATCGTCCGTGATACGGACGAATGCCACATACTGTTTCTTATTGCCGGAATAAGCACGCTGGCTCTGGATTTTGCCATTGCGATCGGTGATGTCCACGGACTTCAGGTCGTTGGTTGCCTTGTCGTAATTTAATTTTTGGATCATCGGGCGTTCTGCCCGCTCGGTGTTGTTATGGGGGGTTGGAGTCCCGGCCGAGTTCGCGTAGGCCACTTCGCGTAGAATGCGTTCGCCGAACCAGCCTTTCCGTCCGAGGTAAGTGAAACGGTAATGCGCACTGCGTTTGGCGATTTGCTCCTTGTCCAGCTCGAAGATCCCTTGCGGAATACCCCAACGGTCCACGTAGTCGGTGAAATAACGCTGCTTCTCAAAACCAATATCGTACCAGTAATACAACCCCGCCGCCAGTACCGCCGCCGCCGCCAGGCCGAACAGCGTATTGAGGACGCAACGCCGTTTGCGGCGGCGTTCTTCGCGGCGCCATAATTCGTCGGGACGCAGTCCCAGAATTTTAGCCACCACGTCATTCAACGCACGTCGCTTGCCGGTTTTTTGGGTGTCGATTCCCAGCAGTTCCAGTTCCTTGACGGCCGGGCAGAAGCATTCATTCGCCGGGTCTTTCGGGATACCCTCGACGATCAGCGGGATAATATTGTTCTCGCGTCCCATCCGGCAGAATTCGCGTACTTCGTCATCCACCCAGTGTTTCCCCTCCTGGTTGGGCCGGGCGGAGTGGGGCGAACAGATCACGATCAGAAATCTCGACTCTTCCAGTTCCCGGTGCAGATTTTCGCGCAGTTTGCCGGAACCCAGGTCGGTCGCGTCGCGGAACACCGGTTTGATCCGCGACGGCAAGCCGCCGCCCGCTTCCTTGCGGATTACGCTTGGCAGGCGATAACATTCCAGTTGGGATTGAAGCCATTTCGCCCATTTTTCATCGCGGTGGCTGTAGCTGATGAACGCATAATAGCGGTATTGCTGTTCCATGATGATGTTTCCTTCTTTTTATCATCCGCTATGGGGTCAATTTTGTTCCACAGTTGGAGCAGAATTTGGCACTTCCTGTTTTGGCGCCGCATTCCGGACAGAATCCGCCGGATTCCGCCGCCAACGCGCCTCCGCTGCTTTTCTCCAGGCGGCATATGGCTTTTTCGATGATTTCCAACGCGCAGTCGTCAAGTTTGCTCTGCTGGATGATTCCCCACATCTGGGTCATCAGCACCGGCCAGAAAAACAGCATCGAAATCACCGTCGGAATCGCCTGTTCCCCGAAAATACCGACTCCCGCCGTTGCCTTGATGTGTCCGTCCTCGCCGCGCAAGGTGATTTTCAGGGCGGTTTTCATGCCTGCCACCGCCTTGAATACTCCTCCCTTGGTGATGGAAATGTCCGCGTCGCCGCCGAGCAGATCATGTTTTTTTATCTGGTAGCCTTTGGTTTGAAACTGCATGACAAGCTCATCCGCGATTGCCGGAATCAGTGCCGGCGCCGCGAAGAAAATCCGATTCGATGTAAATACGCCCATGATTGAGCCTCCCGTCAATGTTTAAGCTGCAAAATTACCTGGAGCACCGACAGCTCCGCGATCAGTTCCGAAACCAGTTCGAATTCCGTTGGCGACAGTTCTTTTTCGAGCCGTTCGATCAACTTCTGCACCGTCTTCGCCTGGGTCAGGATTTCCTGTTCGTCCACTACGCCGTCGGCCAGGATCGCCTGAAAGCTTTTGCGTTCGGCGACGAGTTGCGACAGCCGTTCCAATAAGTCATTTTTTCCCATATTTGATCTTCCCCTGTTATAATTTTTGTCCGCAGAAGCGGCAGAATTTAGCGTTTTCATCGGCTTCTTTGCCGCAGCCGGGGCATTGGCGTCCGGCGGCGCTTGAATGCAGGATTCCGTGCAGACGCCGGTATTGTGCGCTTTTCTCCCATTTCAGGATTTCATTGATCCGTACCGCCGCAAACGGATGCTGACGGTTCATGATCGCCGCCGATTGCAGTATTTTGTGCCATTTACTGTTCTGCATGTCCTGGTAATAGCGGGCCTGCGCCGTGTATTCCTCGATATTGAGTTTGCCGGTAATCCCGGCGGGACCGCCGGAGAGGCGCACCAGCACGTTCACGACCGGTTCCGAATTGCCGAGGTAAACCAGTTCCGCCCGGTCGGCGGAGAGTTCGCTGCGGCGGGACCAGTAGTTCAGCGCCAGTTCCACCGGCATGGCCAGGTTGCCGATCATGCCGAGCGAATCCGCCGCGTAAACGATCAGAGAGGCCATGGTCCGGTAAAAGACATGGCGGCAGAGGATATGGCCGCATTCATGAGCCAGTACCGCGGTCAGTTCGTCGTTGTTCCCGACATGTGCCAGCAGCCCGCTTGTGACGACCAGAAAAGCCTGTTTGTCCCCCATCGTGTAGGCATTGGGTTCCGGGGACATTTCCAGATAGAATTCCGGTTCGGTGATGCCGAATTTCCCGCAGATCGGCGGCAGCAGGCCGTAAAGTTCCGGGAGCTGGGTCGGCGACAGGCGGATTTTCTCGGCCATGAACAGCCCGTGGTAAAATTTTTCGATCCCCAGTTCCATGAAGTATTTGGTTACGGTCTGGAATCCCGGCACCGCCTCCAACTGCTGTCTGGCCGCCTCATCCTCGGGGTGGATGAATTCCCGATAATTGATGGACATATCTGTATCCTTCTATTAATAAAATGATGGTTCGATCTTATTCTTCCGGCGGTATGCCGGGTTCATAAAAAAACAACGCGACCCCATCGGACACATGACCGTCGGGGAACTTCACCCCGATGCTTTTCCGATGCAGGTTTTTTTGAAATTCGAGCAACTCGATTCCGCACTCTCCGTCGGCGATTCCGGCCTCCAGTCCGCAGAGAATGAACGTTCCGGCGGCAAGCGGCCGGTTCCCGGCGCCCCTGACCCGAAAACGGATTCGGGACTCCGGCGGGTGGGGAATCTCCATTTCCGCCATCCAGTAATAAGAACTGTCCTTCACGGCCAGTGAACGGAAAAAGATGCTTTCCCGTTCCGCCGAAACCGCCGCGATGACATCGAATAAACCACTTTCGAACGTCAACTGTTCCCGGACGGCGGATTCGAGGCGCCCGCTTAACTCCCGCCAGGCGAAAACACTGTCCTCCCGCATGTATTTGACCAGGAGTCCGGCGATCAGTGCCGCCGCCTGTTCCTGTTCTGCGGCGGGGCTTAAACGCATCAGCGCTTTCCGGCAGGCCCGGCATTCCAGCAGATGAAAAAAGATCTCTTTGCTGCGACGGTCTTTCGGCAGTTTTCGGGCAAAAGCGAGAAGTTCTTTATTTCCGATACAGTCTTTATGCTTTCCGTCCATTTTTTTCATTCCTGTTCTCATACAGCCGTTTTTTGGCGCGCCGGTTGATCTGGTCGATGTGCCCGGCGTTTTTCCCCAGCAGATACGCCGCCTGACTGCTGGAGAGTTCCAGATGGTTCCGCATCAACAGGGTCAACGCATAAACCGGGTTTTCGTCCCATAGCCTGGAAAACCATTCGTTGACCTCGGCACGGTCATCCGCATCGGCCAGACGCTGATAACTGCTTTTCATATCTGAAGGGGCAAGTTCGAGAGGCACTTCTGACAGCACCAATGAAATTTTTCGCTTTTTTTCTTTGTGGGCGGCCACGACTGTGCGGTAGGCCTCGCGGACGACATTGTAGAGGTAGGATTTCAAGCGGCATTGGAAACGGAAATTCCGCAGCCGGGCGAAATTGTCTTTGTGGAGCAGTTCAAAACATTCGGTAAGCAGTACCTCGGTTCTCAGGCCGTAACGGGCCAGTGTCTCCACGTATTTCCGTTTTTGGATGAGGGGCATCAGGAGTTCTTGTACCACCTGTTCCCAGGCCGCCTCGTCGTACAACATCAGCCGTCCG
The DNA here is from genome assembly GCA_937888615.1 of uncultured Lentisphaeria bacterium. Lineage (GTDB taxonomy): Bacteria > Verrucomicrobiota > Lentisphaeria > Victivallales > Victivallaceae > UBA5239. The sequence continues at coordinate 46,759 of CALABZ010000371.1, forward strand.
GTCAGTTGGCGGTCGGTTTCCTGTTCGTCTTCGCAGATGCTTTTTCCCGCATTGCGGGGCAAGTCTGTTTCCGGTTCCTTGAAGTCAAAAGGTTTATGATCCATTCTTGAATATTTTCATCCTTGCGCTATTCCGCGGCAGATCCAATATCTGTCCGGAGAATATCCCCACGTACCACCAGGATATGGAATTTAAAATAACATTGCAAG
>CALABZ010000372.1 GCA_937888615.1 uncultured Lentisphaeria bacterium
TCGATTTCGAACCGAACAAGGCGGACGAATGGATTTCCGACTGTCTGGTCGAGAACTGCGAGTTCAACAACAACGCCGGGGCGGGCATTCTTTTTCATCTTGCACCATTGACCGCCGTTTCGAAACCGGTGTCCGCCGCGGTTCGGAACTGTGTGGTCGACAGCAATATCCGCGGCATTGTCGTGACCGCTTCCCGCACCACGCCGGTTCGCGGTGAAATCACCTTTGAGAATTGTCGGGTGACGGATTCCGCTCAATCCGCTTTTACCTTGACCAATCAGCAGGACGGTGAACTGAAAATCATGCTGAAGGACTGCCTGTTCGACAACCGGAAATCAGACCGTCCCGCAATTATTTTGAACAACAACGGTACCAGCCGCGACCTCTCCGGCGTGAAATTCGACCGGGTCAGATTGTTGCTCGGAAAAGCCGTTCCGATGGTATTCCATGGTTCCACCGGAGGAGGCGTCACCGGGTTGAACGGCTCCTTGCTGGTGGAACAGGCGGGACAGAAAAGCACGGAATTCGATTTTGCCGCCTTTGCCGCCGCAAATCGCCCCCGGCCGGAACTACGGACATTTCAGACCCTGCAGCCGGTTTTAAAGGGACTGGTTCCGCTCAATACGGCGGCGAAAGCAGGTAAGGAATCCACTGATGTCTGGTTTCGCGGCAACCTGAGTTTTCTCCAATATGCCGGTGCGGCCGGAGAGTATCCGATCCGTTTCAAGACCAGGCAGGTATCGAAGTTTCCGATCAATATCGAGGTACAGGTGAAAGACGCCCAGGGTACCGACGTCGACCGTTTCTCCATTACCGGCAAGGAGTTCACTTATCCTTTGAAAGCCAACGGGCGCAACCTCTTTGTTTTCGAAATCAAAACCAAAGGGCAGGCGGTGGCGGTTCGGTCCACCTATCCCGGGAACGCCGTGCTGGCGGCCAATCGCGTCGGAATCTTTAAAAGCGGCGGCGGCAAATTGTATTTCCGGGTACCGAAGGATATCCGCGATATTAGCATTGAGATTTCGGCGGCCCTGAACGAGCCGGTAACCGCCGAGCTGCTTGATCCGCAAGAGAAGAGTGTCGACTCAGTCGAAAAACTTCAGGGCTCAAGAATCCTGAAATACAGCCGTCCCGACGCATCAAAGGATGAAGTCTGGTGTCTGTCGTTTCCGTATGCTCTCGAAGATTTCCAGATTCGGATCGGTGCGCCGCTCCAGCCGCTGGCCTCGACGTTGCCGGATTACCTGCTGATACCTGCTCGATAACGATCTTTGCGACAGAGGGCGGACCGGATGGAAAAACCGGTCCGCCCTTGTTTTTTTGCGAAATGCTTCGATCGCACCTCGAACGACGGCGCCGTTTTGCGTTCGTACTTTACGAGGATGTGGTAATTTCTAAATAAGCAAGGAAAAAGCATTTCCGTTTTTTTGTTTCTAACGGTTGAAAAATCTTTCTTGGTCGTGTATTGTACGTGACAAATAACATTCAAATTAAAAACTGAAATCATTAACCCCGTTGAGGTAAAAAGAAAATGAGCAAAATTCATGCCGAACACGTGTTCACCTCGGAATCTGTATCCGAAGGCCATCCCGACAAGGTCTGTGACCAGATTTCCGATGCGATTCTCGATGCGTGTCTGAAAGACGATCCCGACAGCCGCGTGGCTTGCGAAACCCTGACGACCACCGATTTGATCGTCATTTCCGGTGAGATCACCACCAAATCCAAAGTGAACTGGGAAAAAATCGCCCGTGACGTCGTCTCTCAAATCGGCTATACCGACAGTACGGTCGGTTTCTCGGCGGAAACCTGCAAAGTTATGATCTGCATTCACAAGCAGTCTCCCGATATTTCCCAGGGCGTGAGCCGTACCCCGGAACAGGCCTCCACTCAGGGCGCCGGCGACCAGGGGATGATGTTCGGCTACGCCTGTACCGATACCGAAGAACTGATGCCCGCCACGATCATGTATTCCCATCGCATCGTCCAGGAGCTGGCCCGCCGCCGTCACGAAGAACCGGCCAAATACAACTATCTGCGTCCCGACTCGAAAAGTCAGGTGTCGATCCTTTACCGCAACGGCAAACCGGTCCGCGTGGAAAGCGTCGTCGTTTCCCACCAGCATACCCCCGACATGGACATCAACGTGTTGACCGCGCTGGTCAAAGACGTGGTCGCCCAGGTGGTCCCGGCTTCACTGCTTCATGATGGCATCAAGTATTACATCAATCCGACCGGCCGGTTCGAAATCGGCGGACCCAACGGCGACACCGGGCTTACCGGGCGCAAGATCATCGTCGATACCTACGGCGGCGTCGGTTCCCATGGCGGCGGCGCGTTCTCCGGTAAAGACCCGTCCAAGGTGGACCGCTCGGCCGCTTATATGAGCCGTTACATCGCCAAGAACATCGTGGCCGCCGGGCTGGCGGAAAAATGCGAAGTCCAGGTCGCTTACGCCATCGGCGTGGCCGATCCGCTGAGCATCAACGTTGACACCTACGGCACCGGCAGGCTCGAAAACGACAGCGACCTCGAAAAGGTCATCCGTTCGATTTTCAGCCTGCGCCCCGCCGATATCATCAAGACACTCGAACTGAAAACCCCGGCCAAAAACGGCTGGAGCTACAGCCTGACCGCCGCTTACGGCCATTTCGGCCGCAGTGTTTTCCCCTGGGAAAAGACCGACAAGGCGGCAGAACTGAAGGCTGTCGCCGCCAATTACGCCGCGAAATAATATCATAAATGAGTGAAAAGAAATATATCCTCGGTGCCGGTTCCGCCCTCATCGACCTGCTCGTTCATGTCGATGACGAATTCCTGAAAAGCATTAATGCGGAAAAAGGCGGGACCGTCATTTCCGAAATCGATGAAATCAACCGGATCATCAAAGCCAGCGGCGTCGAACCGCAGACGGTTCCCGGCGGTTCCGCCGGCAATACGATTTTCGGACTGGCGGAGCTGGGGATGCCGACCTCGTTCATCGGCAAGATCGGGCGCGACCGCGAGGGTGCGGTCTTTCGCGAAAGCCTGCTGGCGCTCGGCGCCCGCGATGCGTTCCGCTATGCCGAAGACATCAACACCGGTTGCTGCCTGTCGCTGATTACGCCGGATTCGGAACGCACCATGCGTTCGAATTTCGGCGCATCCTCGTTGTTGAGGGCCGAGGAGCTCTGCGCGGATGATTTCGCCGGAGCGCGGCATTTTCACATCGAAGGATATCAACTGTTTCTGCCCGACCTGGTCGAGCGGATGGTTGAGCTCGGCGAAGCGGCCGGATGCACGATGAGCATCGACCTCTGCGCCTTTGAAATCATCCGTTCCATGCGGGAACGCCTGACCGCGCTGCTGCCGCGTTTCGACGTCCTGTTCGTCAATGAGGACGAGGCGGCGGAGCTTTGCGGCCCCGGCACTCCGGAGGAATGGTCGGAACGGCTCGGCGAAATCGTCCCCGTGGCCTGCCTGAAACTCGGCGTCGAGGGTTCGATCATCCGGACGAGATCCGGCGTGGACCGTGTCGAAGCGCTGGTCGTTCCGGCGGTCGATACCACCGGTGCGGGCGATTTATGGGCCAGCGGGTTTCTTTACGGGTACCTGAACGGTTACAGTATGGCCGAATCGGCGCGTTTCGGTTCGATCGTTTCATCCGAAGTTGTCAAAGTGGTCGGACCAAAAATCCCGGCGGACCGCTGGACGGTCATCAAACAGCAGATGGGAATTTAAGGAGTTTAATGTATGAATTATAAAGTCAAAGACATCAGCCTCGCCGATTTCGGGCGCAAGGAAATCGAGATCGCCGAAAAAGAAATGCCCGGCCTGATGGCCACCCGCAGGAAATACGGTCCCGAAAAGCCGTTGAAAGGGATCAAGATCATGGGCAGTTTGCATATGACGATCCAGACCGCGGTATTGATCGAAACACTGGTCGAGCTCGGTGCGGACGTGCGCTGGTGCTCCTGCAATATCTTTTCGACCCAGGACCACGCGGCGGCGGCAATCGCGGCGGCCGGAATTCCCGTTTTCGCCTGGAAAGGCGAAACCCTCGAAGAATACTGGGAATGTACCTGGAAGGCCCTTACCTGGCCCGACGGCAGCGGTCCCGACCAGATCGTTGACGACGGCGGCGACGCCACATTGCTGATTCATCGCGGGTGCAAGGCCGAGGACGACGCTTCCATTCTTGACGTTCCGACCGATGTCCACGAACTTCAGGTCATTAACAACCTGTTGAAGCGCATCCTGAAAGAAAAACCCGGCCACTGGTACGAAGTCGCCCGCAGCATGAAAGGGGTTTCCGAAGAAACCACCACCGGAGTCCATCGTTTGCTCCAGATGGAAGAAAACGGCGAACTGCTGTTTCAGGCCATCAACGTCAATGACTCCGTCACCAAAAGCAAGTTCGACAATGTCTACGGCTGCCGCCACTCGCTGACCGACGGCATCAAGCGTGCACTTGACGTACTGATCTCCGGCAAGACCGCGATGATCTGCGGTTACGGCGACGTCGGCAAGGGTTGCGCCGAAGCCATGCGCAATGAACGCGCCCAGGTTCTGGTGTCCGAAATCGACCCGATCTGCGCCCTTCAGGCCTGTATGGCCGGTTTCAAGGTCACGACGATTGAAAACGCCCTGCCGTATGCCGATATCTTCGTCACCACCACCGGCAACTGCGAAATCATCACCGCCGAACACATGAGAAAGATCAGGCCATCGTCTGCAACATCGGGCATTTCGACAACGAAATCCAGGTGGCGGAACTGGAAAAATGGCCCGGCATCAAAAAAGAGGAAATCAAGGACTTCAACTGTCCGGTCCACCGTTTCACGTTTGCCGACGGACACAGCATTTACCTGCTGGCGGAAGGCCGTCTGGTAAATCTCGGTTGTGCCACCGGCCATCCGAGTTTCGTGATGTCGTGCAGTTTCACCAACCAGACCATCGCCCAGATTGATATCGCCCAGAATTCCGAGCGTAAGATCGGCGTTTACCGTCTGGCCAAGGAGCTCGACGAGGAAGTCGCGCGTTTGCATCTCGAAAAACTGGGTGCGAAGCTGACCCGGCTTTCCCAAAAACAGGCCGATTACATCGGCGTCAAGGTCGAAGGCCCCTACAAACCGGACCACTACCGGTATTGATAGAACCCAAAAATTAAGATCACCCGTTCTGCCCATATTCAGGTTGAACGGGTGATTTTCTTATACGGATTTGTATTATTTCAGGGGACTGCAGAAAGGGGTCAGACGGCGGTCGTCGGCGAAGAAATGTTCGCGCAACAGCGCCAGCCCGCCCCGGATGGTCGAGCCTGTGCCGTCGCTGGAGAGCTCGATCGAAAAATGTTCCGGGTCGATATAGATCAGGTTTTTGTACAGGGTTTCGCGCAGGGCGAGGAAGAAATCCTCCATTGGCGCCTGTTCGAATACCACGACCAGCCGTTCCGGTTCGAGATAATTGACCAGGTGGGCGAAGCTTTCGCCGAGGTTTTGCGCGAAGTGTTCGCGCGAATGGCGGTCGATCTCCTGCAATGACACCGGGAAACGGTCCTCGGAATAAATCCGGTTCCACCATTTGTAGCAGTTGTGGTCCAGTTCGCCCGCGCCGCCGGTCCGCCCGCGGTAGACCCGTCCGCCCAGCACGATGCCGCTGCCGATGCTGATCGGGGTGGTTTTGCCGTTGCGCCGTCCGTTCAGGATGGAGAGGGTGGCGAAATCGTTGATGCCGGTACAGGCGCCGCCGCAGCGCTGTCCCCATGCGGTCATGCGGGCGTTGTTTTCGATCAGGACCAGGGCGTCGGGGCAGATTTCGCCGAGCCGTTTCCGCAGGATATCGCGGAGCGGATAATTTTCCAATTCCCAGCTCCGGGAAAATTTGATCAGGCCCTGTTCGAAGTCAATCCGTCCCGGCAGCAGCAGCATTACGCCGAGAATCCGATATTTAGAACTCCAGTTCTTGATCATGGCGACGATTTCGTCGAGTTCGTCGGCCATTTTTTCGCAGGGCGCGGCGGTTATGTTTTCCAGGACGACGCCGTTGAAATCGCTCAATTGTACCGCCCGGTCATGGGTGTTGGTGTAGATCGAAACGAATGTGCCGAGGGAGCCGTTCAACTGCCACAACTGGCGCGGACGCCCCTTCCTGGCGGTGGCGATATTCGAACTCATTTCCAGAAGCCCGCCCTGTTCCATCGATTCAAATACATTGAATACCGAGGTGCGGCGCAGATTGACGGCCTGGGTGGTCTGAATCTGGGTCGATGGGCCGTGCGCGGCCAGATAACGCATTACAGATAAGGAGTTAAGCTGGTTTCGGTTGATTTTTTTCGCAGTCATCGTCAATTCTCCGTCATTTGTCCGTCAATTCCAGAACCGCATAAGTACGAATATCTTCGCGGTCCCGGGCCGGAGCGGTTGAAATCATGGCTTTCGCCGCATAAGAGGCGTCGTCCGTATCGCCGACTTCGGCCAGAAACGGTAATTTATCGCCGCGGCTGAACTTTTTCAACCCGAAAAAGGCGGCGGGTATCCGGCATTTTACTTCATAGCCTCCCGGTACGGTTTTGGTTTCGGTTTTCACTGTTTTCGCCAGCGCGGCGCGCTGTTCCGCGGTCAACTCCTGCGGATGCCAGACATGGACATTGTTTGAACCAGACAACCCAACCCCCAACTGAATCAGCCGTCCGGTGTCCGCCTGATGGAACCAGAATTCGAGATGATCCGATTTCCAGAGGTCTTCGCCGGTGAAGGCGGAAACGATTTTATCGTCGGTCACGACCGCTTCGACCGTCAGGTAATCGGGAGCCCAGCCGAACCGGAACGTCACGCCCAGGTCGTCCTTGCCGTTCCAGTTCTTGCCGCCGTAGGCGACGTCACCAGCCGAATCAAGGCGATAAAGTTTGCCGGTGGCCAGCGCCGGAGGAGCGGGCAGGTCCATGTTGCGCGGACCGTCGGTCATGCGCCGGTAGCTTTCGTAATGATGGATGGCGATGCCGCCGTAGCTGGGCTTGTCCTTGAAGTGACAGTAAACCTTTTCCAGTTCTCTTTCCATATAATTAAGTCCTTCCTCATAAAAGGAGAGCGAGCGGGAGCCGCCGAAAAGCTGCATGACGTCGAGCGTTTCCACGCCGACCCAGGCCTTGATCTTGTATTTCGCGGCCAGATTCACTTCGTCGTCGGCGGCCCGGATGATTTTCGGGGCGGTGTCGTGGTACGACATCAGCGCGAAATAGTCGGTGAACCCGGCCAGATGCTCAAGGACGGAACAGGTCTTGCCGTTCCATTCGACATGGCGGTCCGGGCGGTCGATTTCGCGGTCTAGGCTTTCATTGATCGCCATGCCGAAAACGAAGTTGTGAAGGCCGGACTTCCGGATCAGTTCCGCGCATTTGGCGTGGAGTTCCACATACAGGCGGTCAAAGCGGCGTTTCGCCTCGGGGGAGGCGTGGTATTCCTTCATGGTGACTGGTTCCACGTCCGACTGGAAGCCGGAGAATCGTTCGTCCGGCGCCACCGACAAATTGTAGTCGATCACCCGCTGGAGCGATTCCAGGAAATTCGGCTGCTGTTCGGGCAGGATGGCCTCCTTCCAGCCGTCGAGGGCTTCGACTTTGACGCCAGCGCGGTTGGCCTCGCGGATGAATGTTCGCAGTTGATCGCGGTTTTCACCGATGAACGCGCGTTTGGAAATGCAGACGTAGAGCGTCGAAATATGCCGCCCGGTGGTGAAGTCGAGCAATTTCTTCCGTTCCGCCGGGTTCAGGGCGTAATCAATGTTCCACATCCACATGCTGCGCGGCGTGGAAAACGCCGGTGTTACCGGACGGATGTTCAACGGCTCCTGATAGCGTTTCGGAGCTGCGGGTTGTTTGACCGGCAGGAATTTGCCCAGCATGATGCCCGCATGGAACGACGGCAGGTTGCTGCGGTCGCCCTTTGCCGCCAGATCCCACGGGTAATAACCGACCAGGACCGCCTTGCCGCCGCCGGGGAAGCGCTTGAAAATGATGGCCGGGCCGTCTTCGGTGGCGCGGTCGCGGCGGACCCACACGGCGACGTTTTCCCCGCCGTCCACGGGTTTCAAAAGAAAGGCCTCGCCGGTGTAGGCTGCGAAGAGCGGGGGGAACTCTGCGCCCCAGATTTCACCGGGCGAGGGCTTGATAAACATATATTTCTGGATCAGTCCTTTGCCGAGCAGCGGGTCGGCGTCATAGCCGAGATATTCAACGCCGAAAATCGTGGCCAGCGCCTTTTGGGTTTCGGGCGTCAGCGGCTCGCGGTTTTCTTTTTTGCCTTGAAAAACGAGAGTTCCGCCGCGCTTTACGTGTTCCGCCAGCTTTTGCCAGACCTGCGGTGTGAAATTGCCGATTCCCATGCCGACCAGTACCGCGGCGGGATCGACCGGGGCGGCGGCAAAGGTGGAGAGGGGGACTACCTCAATGGCGGGATTCTGTTTTTTCAGGAACAGCGCCAGTTTGTCCGCGTTATCGCGCGGCATGGCGTCGGGCAGGAGAATTCGTACCGATTGGGCGACGCAGGGGGCGATTAATGATGCGGCGGTTATGGCCGTGATCAGAAGGGCTCTTATATTCATGGGGCAAACTCCGTTAATTAATTCTCTTTATGAATAAAATACATCTTTTTTGTGGAAAAATCAAGAGCGGATACTTGTTTTTCGTGAAAAATACTGTATAATATAGATATAAAATTCATATTTTGAATAAAATAACATTCTGGCAAGGAGGCCGAACATGAATAAAAGAAATTTCACACTTATTGAACTGCTCGTTGTGATCGCGATCATTGCGATTCTGGCGGCGATGCTGTTGCCGGCGCTCAACAACGCCCGCGAGCGCGCCCGTACCATTAACTGTCTGGCTAACTTGAAGCAGACCGGAACGGGATTCATAATGTACGCGCAGGATCATGACGATGTGTTGCCGCCGCATTGGGGCGAAAACACCGTCAACGGAGAGACTGCCAATTTCAGTTATTTTGCGTGGTTGGTTCCTTATATCGGGTTTAGCGGCAAGGGAAGCGACAGGTCGGTGGCTATCTGTCCGGCGGCCCGTCTAACCGGTCCCGGCGGATTCATGGGGAATCAGACCTATTCGATGAATCCATATCTCGGCAAGGTGGGTTCCAGCTACAGCGCGCCGGTATATCCGTTTCAGAAGCTCAGCAAGATCAAGCGGGCTTCGGAAGTGATCATCTCGGCCGACGCCACCCAGTATTCGGGGAATAGTTCCGGTTCGAGCAACTCCTCGTTCACCTCTTATCCGTTCGCATTTACCTACTCCTGGCTGAGCGCTCGCGACTGGGGTACGAAGGTAAATGAAAACCTGACCCCGGCCACGCTTTTCAGTATGGATGATCCGAGCCGGGAGGCATTGAGTTTCTCCCGTCACGCAAATGACACCAATACGATCCGGGTGGACGGCAGTGCCGCGGGCTACACGCCTTATGAATTGAAGTTCGGCAATATCGTCCCGTTTTGATTACGACAAAAAACAGGTACATTCCGGCGGCGCAGTGATGTGCCGCCGTTTTTTTTTGACCGGGCAGTGTGCCGGATCAGCGATGGGGGTGGGCGTCGAGGATGCGGCGGATTTCCTTGGCGATGGTGCTGAGGCGGTGCGGTTTCGGGAGGAAGCCGCGGGCGCCTTCGACCAGCAGGTCGTTCACTTCCTCATCGGAAACATAGCCGCTGGAAAGCAGGATATTGGCCTTGGGGTCCAGTGCTTTGATTTTGTAGAAAGTCTGGTGTCCGCCCTGTCGCGGCATGACCATATCCAGCAGAACGAGGTCGATCTGTTCGGGATTGTTGCTGTAAATTTCAACGGCGTCGATGCCATTTTCTGCGAGCAGTACCGAATATCCGAGTTCCTGCAGGGCTTCGATAAGAAAATCCCAGATGGTTTCCTGGTCGTCGACGATCAGAATAGTTTCATTGCCCCGGGGCATGTCCGCGCTGTTGTCCGCCATCTTTTCGATCCTCCTTCCAATCCTTCCTCAATATTAATCTCTAAGGTTATAAAATACTCACAATCGCGACAAAATCAATCACAAAAGGGGGGATTTTTCACATGTTTTTGGAGATTTTGTAAATATCTGATTTTCAAAATCCTGAAAATGAGCTATATTAAGAAAAATTATCACTGAGAAGATCAACATCGTTGTGAAGGAATCATAGGATCGTGAAAGAAATTAAAGTTGGAATCATAGGTTTCGGCACGGTAGGCGCCGGAGTCGCCGCGAATTTACTGGAGCATGGTGAAATGATCGCCATCCGTACCGGTGTGAAACCGGTGCTGGCCGGCGTGGCCGATATTGATATCACCCGCGACCGCGGTGTGAATATACCGAAAGAACTCCTGACGACCGACGCCCGTGACCTGATCAAGCGGTCCGATGTGGTCGTTGAGCTGGTCGGCGGCACCACCATTGCCAAAACGTTCATTCTGGAAGCCCTGGAGCAGGGAAAATCGGTCGTCACCGCCAACAAGGCGCTGATGGCCAAATACGGCAAAGAACTGTTCGCCGCCGCCGAGAAGAACGGCGCTGAAATCGCTTACGAAGCCAGCGTAGCCGGGGGCATCCCGATTATTAAGTCCCTCCGCGAAGGGCTTGCCGCCAACCGCGTCAACAGCATTTACGGGATCATGAACGGTACCTGCAACTACATCCTGACCCGGATGGAACGCGAGGGACTGGACTTCGAACCGATCCTGAAGGACGCCCAGAAACTCGGTTATGCCGAAGCCGAGCCGTCCCTCGACATCGACGGGTTCGACACCGCCCACAAGGCGGCGATCCTGTCTGCGATTGCCTTCTCGGCGGATCTCGATTTCTCGAAGGTTGCCGTGCGCGGCATCGAGGATATCGGCATTCTC
>CALABZ010000373.1 GCA_937888615.1 uncultured Lentisphaeria bacterium
TTTCGCCATCAGACATCCGATGATGTCGTATTGGTTTCCGGCCCGACAGACCGGATAGCGCGAATGAAGATTGCCCCGGATTTTTTCAAGAACCTCGTCCCTTGAATAATTTTCGGGGATAACACAGACCCGGAACAGAGGCTGCATCAGGCTCTCGATCGTTCTTTCCTTCAGGAAGGGAGTATTGCGCAATATCTGTTCCTGGGTGGAGGATATCTGTTTTTTCCGTCTGGCTATGGCGGCCAGCGCTCCGATTTCGGTAAGTACGCTTTCCGTGATTTCCTCTTTGGTCTCATTGACGGCAAAAGGCCTGTTCAACAAATGAACCAGGGTAATCAAAGGTGCAAGCAGCCAGATGAAGAATTTCAGGAACGGAGCGCCAAGCCGCAACAGAAAGCCGTTGAAACGAACGCCAAGCGTTTTCGGCAGAATTTCGGTGAATTGAACCATGATCACCGTAAACACCAGGGAGAACAGCCAGATATTGCTGCTGCCGAAAATCTTATCGAACTGCGCCCCGGCGATTGCGGCACCGAACGTATGCGCCGACGTATTCAGGATCAGGATTACCGCGATCGGTTTTTCGATGTCGTCCTTGAATTTCTGGCACAAATGTCCGATTGCGGGGGTTCTTTCCAGAAGGATTGCAATTTTACTGGGAGTGATGCTTAACAGGGCGGCTTCCATCAGCGAACAGAGAAATGATACGCTCAATGCCACCAGGATACTACAGACAAAAAGTGTCATAAAAATAATTTACCTTTCTTTTTTGATTTCTTCCATGAAAAATATAAGTAAAGGTAAATATCAGCAGCGCAACTCGATCCTTCGGTGGGAAAAGAACGGGATGCCGGAATAAATATGACTGTTTTTCACCGGCGGCAAAAAACGGAGACGGCAGGGATATTCAATCCGGAAACAGCGGGGTTTCCGAAATACCGTAACGGTCCGTCCCGGCGGGCGCAGCGCCTGTATCTCCTCATCTTCGCCGTCCGGGTATGCCAGAAATGCTGCAGCGACATTTTCAGAGGCAAAACCGATAATGGGAGGGCCGGCACAGAACAAGGCAAAAACAATTCCGGCCAGCAAAAAGAGAAGGCAGCATAATCGGTAATTATCGCTATCGTTTTCCATAATTTTAATATAGCATGGCGGGGTGAAAAATACAAGAACCGAACCTTGAGTACATCTATGGAATTTTCGCCGTCAGGGACAGATTAATGACGGATTCGGCTTTCACCGGCATTGATTTTTCCGGAAAACATGTTATTGTAAACATGGTTTTATATAAGGATCTGTTTATGCTGAAAAAATGCATGATGCTTCTTTTTATTCTGGCGGCGTTTTTCGGCTGCTGGTGCGTCTTTTCCGACGGTGCCGTGCAGAACACCCCTTTTGTCGGGGACATAGCCGGTGAAGGTGGTTTTTATTCGACAAACGACAAGGCCCAGACGCACATTGCCCTGTTTCAGCCGAACAGTACGGGATTGAATATCGTGACCGGCAAACGTTCCAGCCGGAATGTTTTTCTGCAACGGCTGTTCGTCCGGGCCCTGTCCATGTTCCAGACGGTCGATATTCCTGCCAGCCGCCATTTCGCGTGCGGCAATTACTTCCATGAAATCAATTCTTCCAGATACCTGAACGATTTTCTGAAAAGCCACATCATCGTCCGCGCCGGTCCGTTCTGCTGATTTCGTATTTTTATTTCACCGAAATTTCAACAGAACTAACCAAGGACAATTATGCATTGGATTGATTGGATGATTGTATTCATACCACTGGTTATTGTGGTATTAATCGCGTTAAAAAGCCAGAAATATGTAAAAGGCGTGGCGGATTTCCTGACCGCCGGCCGGGTCGCCGGCCGCTACGTAGTGGCGGTGGCCAGCGGTGAAGCCGCCATGGGACTGATCAGCCTGGTGGCGATTTTCGAAATGTATTATACCTGCGGATTCGCGGTCAACTTCTGGAGCAGCATCGCCATGCCGATCGGCCTGGCATTTGCCTTGACCGGATATTGCACCTACCGTTTCCGCGAAACCCGTGCCATGACGATGGGACAATTCCTTGAGATGCGCTACAGTAAATCGTTCCGTATTTTCGCGGCCGTGTTGCAGTCACTCTCGGGAGTGATCAACTACGCCATCTTTCCGGCCGTGGGAGGACGTTTCCTGATGTACTATCTCGACCTGCCGACGCAGGTCAATATTTTCGGGCTCATGTTTCCCACTTTCGCATTGGTCATGCTGTCGTTTCTCGGCGTCGCGGTGCTCATTATCATGCTGGGTGGACAGATTACCATCATGGTTACCGACTGTGTGCAGGGGATTTTGAGTTATCCCATGTACGTGGTCATGGTCGTTTTTGTTCTGGTCACTTTTTCGTGGAGCAAGGAAATGGCCCCGACACTGCTGGATCGTGCCCCCGGAATGAGCATGTTGAACCCCTATGACATTTACCTCCTGCGCGATTTCAATATCTTTTATATTTTCGTCGGGATATTCAGTTCGGTATTCAATCGCATGTCGTGGTCCGGCACCCAGGGTTACAACTGTTCCGCGGCAAACGCGCATGAACAGAAAATGGGCGGACTGCTCGGCACTTGGCGCGGCGGATTTTCCGTCATGATGTACGTGCTGCTGGCGGTGGCGGCCTATACCTACATGCACCACGCCAAATTCGCTCCCCAGGCGAAAAGGGTCCATGCGCAACTTACCGAAAAAACCATGGCCGACATCGCCCCCGGCGGCGATTACGATACCGCGCGCCGTGACATTACCACCCTGGTCAGGACCGGTGAAGTCACCGAATCCCTCAAACAGAGCCTGACCGGCGCCAAGATTGATCCGGCCCGCATCACCCCGGATGATTACAAGGCCGTTTCCCAGGCCGCCCTCGGACAGGTCAGCAAAGGAACCGGCCAGACCTTCGGCACGATTTACAATCAGATGCTGGTGCCGATGGCGTTGAAGGAAATGCTGCCGATCGGCGTAACCGGCGTCTTCTGCGCAATCATGATTTTCCTGCTGGTCAGTACCGACACCACTTATATGCACTCCTGGGGCAGTATCATCGTGCAGGACGTTATCCTGCCGTTCCGCAAAACCGCGTTCAAGCCGAAACAGCAGTTATTGCTGCTGCGCCTGATCATCTCCGGGGTGGCGGTATTTGCTTTCATGTTCTCCTTTTTCTTCGCACAGGTGGATTACATCCTGATGTTTTTCGCCATTACCGGAGCCATTTGGCTTGGCGGCGCCGGACCGGTCATCGTCTTCGGATTGTACTGGCGGCGCGGAACTACAGCGGGAGCGTTCGCCGCGCTGGCGGCGGGGTCAATCCTGGCCGTGGGAGGGATCATCTGCCAGCAGACCTGGGTGGATTATATTTACCCGACGCTGGTGCACTGGAACGTAGTGGACGGTGTCGGCGCTTTCCTCGAAACAGTCTCAGCCCCGTTCAATCCTTTCATCGTCTGGACGATGCGTGCGGACCGCTTCCCCATCAACTCGCAGGAGATTTACTTCATCGCCATGCTGACCGCAATCACCCTTTACACGGTGGTTTCGCTGATTACCTGCCGCAAACCGTTCAATCTCGAACGTATCCTCCATCGCGGCCAATATCGGCTGGAGGGTTCGGCGCCGTTGGTGAAAGTTCCGTTTACCTGGCGTAATTTTCCCAGCAAAATCATCGGTATCGATTCACAATATACCCGCGGCGATAAAATCCTGGCCTGGTCGGTTTTCCTGTGGTCGTTCGGATACAGCTTCACCATCTGCTTTATCGGCTCGATCGTCTGGAACAGCATTTCCCCTTGGCCAGCGCACTGGTGGGCGAATTATTTTTTCATCAACAGCATTCTGGTAGCCGGCGGTGTCGGAATTGTGACAACGGTCTGGTTTTCGATCGGCGGGACCAGGGACCTATGGAAAATGTTTAAACATCTTGACGAGCGCACGCAGGAAAGCGCCAACGTTCTTGATGACGGACGGGTTATCGGCCATGTTTCCGCAGCCGATGTCCGGATAATGGAAAAGCTCGGCGAAAATGATCCGCCAGTGTCAGACGGGAAAGAATCCCGGTAATGGAATATCATTCAACCACGCCGCTGTTTCCAGACTTGGGAACAGCGGCATTCTTCCGTCGTCCGCTCCGTACACATATTCGGATCCGAATCTAATTTTATAAAAATGAATTTGCATAGTTGAAGCAATCGTGTTATTTTATTCCATTCTGGGAGAATAACTCGTTCAAATCCATATTCCGGAGGGCACCTGGAAGAAAAATCTGATAAGACACTAATGACAAAGGATTTTTTAGTATGGCAGGCCTTACTTTCCTGATTGTATTTCTGGTTTTAATGGCACTGATGGCTGTTGTTCCGCAACTGCTGCGCCGTTTTTATGTCCCAACGGTTATCGCGATAATGTTCATCGGCATTGTAATCGGGCCGAACACATTTGACCTGATTCGGCATCTGAATCATTTTCTCGGTCGCGGATATCCTACCGAACAGATTTACGTAGTGCTGGACGCACTGGGGTTGCTTGGACTTGTATTCCTTATGGCATTGGCGGGAATGGAGGTGAATCCGCGCATTATGATCGCGGAAAAACGTGCCGTCGGCTGGCTCAGTTTACTGACCTTTGCGGTTCCGGCGGCGGCCGGATATGCGGTATATTCACTGTTTGAATCGTCAGATACCATCGGCAAATGGGTATATGCGTCACTGTTTGCATCGCATTCCGTTGGTATTGTATTTCCCTTCATCCGTGAGCTGAAGATTATGCGCACCCGTTTCGGGGTTGCCATTTTAGCGTCGACGGTCATCACGGATATCGCCAGCCTGGTGCTGCTGGCCGTGTGCATCCAATACAAGCGGCATACGGTAACAAGTTCGATTGCCGGAAGCATTTCGATATTCGACCATATCAATCCCGCATTATTGGGAGCGTGGTTTCCTGTTGTGTTTCTGGCTGCCATTGTCGCCTTTATTTTTCTGTCCCTCTGGCTTCTGCCGAAGATCGCCGGCTATATTTTCGATCGTCTTTCTCCCAACGATGATGCCCGGATCACGTTTTTCCTGGCGGGGCTGCTGGCCACTGTATTCATCGGCGAACTGATTGGAATCAGCCTGATCGTCAGCGCCTTTATCGGAGGAATGGCGATGGCCGACATACGGGCATTTCAGGAACAGGGCAGAGTCCTGCATCACAAGATCGAGGGAATCGGCTACGGTTTCGTGATTCCATTTCTGTTTCTTACCATCGGCATGAAAACAGACCTCCGCGTTCTGGGAAAGCACCGCTATTGTCGGCGCTACTTTCCCGGGACTGGTCATAAGCAAAGTAATGTCCGGCTGGCTGGCGATGCGGCTGTCCGGATTTGACTACAAAAAAGGTCTTTGCGCCGGACTGATGACCGTTCCGCTGTTATCGGCTACGCTTGCCGCCGCAGCGGTGGCACTGCAGCTTCAGATGATCAGCGCGATATTCTTCAATGCCATTGTCTGCCTTTCTATCCTGACCACGCTCCCGATTCCATCTGTGGTCAAGCTTGTAATAAAGAAAGGCAATATCCAATTCGGCCAGGCCGACGATGAAGTCACGGCAATGATACCTGAAGCTGAAATAGACGAAGATACGATTTGAAATATCACGGCACCCATCTGCTTTTTCATCCTGACCGGGCATATCCATAAACCGGGGATAACTTTTGTCGCTTTAAAAACTCTATTCAGGAACATTCAAGCCCGGCAACGCTTTTTTCGTGTAGACATGATGAACGACAACGATATGCCGGACCAATTCGTCTGGGCACCATGACTGCGGAAGTCCATGCCATGAACTTCAAACACGCTTGCCGCCGCCAGGTTTTCCGCCACGATCAGGCTAATAATACCTCGATTGTAGCTTGCAAACCCTTAAGCAGACTTTATCCAATGTTCAATGTTTCAGTTTTAGAGGTCCCTTTTGTATTTGAGAATTTTACACAAATCCGGTACGAATTCGAAGTTATCGGAGAGCTTGTGCGGGAGCCTTTTAAAACAATTCTTGAATTATCGTTTTCCCGAATTATATTGTTCAGGGTGGATATCGGAGATGACCAAAATGAAGATAAAGGTAAGCCTGCCCCATTGACGCAGACAAGTATGATTTTAGAATCTCAAACAGATTGTTCTTTGCAGGAGTAAACCCCTGGTTGACAAGTAAAAAGGATCATTGACGGATTGAGTTATTCTGATGAAATCGAGATTATGGAAGTGTTGGACATTGTCTTTGCCGACAGAAGGCAGAAATACTTTCTGACGTTTTATACACCGAAAAGGCTGACCGTAACGGTCGGTCTTTCCATCCGGCAGTTTACCGACTTCCTCCGGCAATATGCCGCCAGCAAAGAATTCGGACTGTACGCTTATTATCAGAACGATTTTTTTAAAGGCATTACATTGGGAATGCCAATTGCCGGTTCCGATTACCGACTGGTTGAGGACTGGAACAGCGCACAGCAGCGTTTTAACCATAAGAAACCGCCGGAACTGGCCGTTCCCGGAATGGTTTGCGTTTATGATGAACTCAAAGATGATTGACGCCGCGCCGCTTTCCCCTTTGCAGGAAGGCGCTCTCCAGAAACTGCTACCCCTCCGAGTCGGGGCGATTTTCATGGATGAAAGCCCCGCCAGGACCCGAATCCTTCTGGAACTGCTGCGAGCCAGAGAACATAAGATATCCAACGTCATCTGGTTCTGTCCGGCCCAATTAGTGCACCCCATCAATCAGCGGATTCGCGCCCTGTTGCCGAATTTTTCCAGACCTTTACGGGTTTTGAGCATTGAAAGTATGTCCTACATGAGCGCGATGGTGACCGTTTTGGGGATGATAAACGACCAATCCTATGTTATCCTTGATGAATCGCACCACATCAAGCGTCCCCACGTCAGGAGAAGCGACCGGATTATTCACGTATCCGCACCGGCCAGATACCGGCTGATCCTGTGCGAAACCCCGGTCAGCCAGGGAGTGGAAGACTTATACAATCAATATCTTTTCCTGTCCGAGTTGATTTTAGGTTATTCCTCCTACTACGCTTTTGCCTCGAACCACCTCGAATTTGCGCCGGGGGCTCAGCGCAAAGTGATCCGCTGCCATAATCTTGAATATCTGGTGGCAAAAATTGCGCCGTACACCTTTCAGGCTCCGGCAGGCGTTCCAGCGACTTCCACCTCGCTGGATTATCAAATAAAACCGATTCGCATGACGCCGCTGCAGGAATATTTTTACCGGAAGATCAAAGCGGATTTCCTGGAAGTGCTGGATTTCAATAAATACAGCATTTTCAACCTGTTCATCAGGCTTCAGCAGGTTTTGAGCGGATTTTATAAAAAGAACAATGGCGATTGCATTTTACTTGACAGCGCCAGGAACGACGCCCTGCTGGACTATATTGACGAATACCGGGATTGTGAGAAAATAGTCATCTGGTCCAAATTCCGTTATGATCAGAAACAAATTTATTCCAGTCTCGCGCCCGGGAAATGTGCTGTCGTTGACAGTACAATGGGATATCTGGAGCGGGAGTACCATTTGCGTTCCTTCCAGCTCGGGGAAAAACGTTTCCTGCTGCTCAACCTGAAAGCGGGCAAATACAATCTTGATTTGAGCATGGCGGACAATATCTTGTTTTACAGCAACTCATTCAGTTACGGGGACCGGGCCCGGGCGGAAAAATCGTGTCTGAAAAATTCACGGCAAGGCCATCTGACCTGTACGGATTTCATCTGCCGCGACAGCCTGGATGACTGGATTCACCGGGCGTT
>CALABZ010000374.1 GCA_937888615.1 uncultured Lentisphaeria bacterium
GAGGGCTCACGCGCGCCCAGCAGCGACGCGGGAGGAGGAGCCGCGCCGCCGCCCGAGCGTAAGCACTAGCCCATGCGCCGCGCGCGGCATCTGCCTTGGCTCCGAAAGAGGTGCCATACCATCCGCGGCTCTGTTTTGAACTGGGTGAACGACTGGAAAAAGAGGGTTTGCCGCGCAATGCCCAACTGCTCTGGACGTGCGGCAGCCTCTGCCCCGCATTGTCAAACGAATATGCTGAAAAATGCCGCCGCAAACTTTCATCCAAACCACTGTTCACTTTCCATCAACCACTCCAGCTTGAATTGAAGCCCTTCGCTTCATGCCTCGGCCAGACAAACTTTAAAGCGGAACTGTCCCCCCTGAACAAATTATCCGGCAAAATTCCCGGTGGAACGGCACCGCCCGACGACAAAAACTATCAAGCCGGCTTGGATGCCTTTCAGTCCGATAATCTGCCGGAAGCTTACGAATATTTCTGCAAAAGCATCGCGGAAAACATCTCCTTCAACGCCTGCAATATGGGAGGCAACAGCGCCCGCCGGATCGGCAAACCTTACGAAGCCATTGCCCTGTTGCTGCAAGCCGCCGCCCTTGATCCGTCAAGCCTCTATCCCTGGGTAAATCTGGCCCTTGCCTTCGATTCTATTCAAGAAAAAACCTTAACCGAATTCTGCCTGAAACAAGCAGAGCAACGCCCCCTCGACGCCTGGAGCAGACAACAGATCAATCGCCTCCGAAATCAATGATAGCCTCTTTCTCTCCCCTTTCCTGCGCCCTTGAAAATGAGTTGTTCTCCCTTTCTCAGCTTCCCCGCAGGAAAGGGGTTTTCCATTCTATCAAACGGATACCGGGTCCGCCTTAACTGTTTTGTATTGTTTTCCGGTATTCCCTGGGCGAATATCCGGTAATATTCTTGAACGCCCGGTTGAATTGGGAAATACTGCCGAACCCGTAATATCAGATGGCAGCATAAGCTCTTCCGGTCCAGTAAGCCATGGATACATTGAATTCAAAAGTTATTCAGGCATGTAATTCTTATCAGCTACAACGGTCAGCGAAAGTTCGTATATGTAAATATAAGGGGATACTTCTGTCGGAAGATGAGGGATATGAAACGCTAAAGTATTTTTCCCGCAATTTATCATAGTTCCCTCTAATTCTATTTCAATTATCTCATGCTTGCCAATTTTGAAACCGGAATCAATTGATGCAGCCTCACTATACTTAATCTTGAATTTACGATCATCCAGTTTTCGAGAATTTAAGTAAGTATCAATATATCCAGGTGCTAAATCTTTATTGCTTTCCTGATATGAATGCGGGTTGTCTGAAGCTTCTCTTATAAATTTGACAATCACGGTAGAATTCGGTTCAATCTCTTTTTCCGCAATATTAAATTCAATGGTTTGATGATATTCTGCGGGCCGCATTGCCTCAATATAAACAGGTAAGGAGTTCCACAAATAATACTTACGATTTTTTCCTTCAAGTGATTTCAGCGAACCGAGTTCATTTATAACTTCTTTCATGTCCATAAAATCATGAAATGTTCGCTTGACTTCAAAAAGTTTACAAGGATAATTGAAAAGATAAACACCTTGCGCTCCTTGGGCATAAAATGATTTCGCCATTGCTCTGGCGCCGAGAATAATATCTTGAGCAGAAAATAAGGTCCGGTAGTTAGGCTTTGGTGCACTATTGCCGTCAGGCAGAAAGTAATCCGGTTTACAATTTGTCAAAGGTTCAAACTCAATCGAAGGGTAGAATAGTACATCATTTTTGCGGCAGAAATCTTGATAATAACCAATTTTATCCTCAGAATAATCATCAAAAAGATTACTCATTATCAATATGTCAACGATTTTGGTCTCAACCCAGGTATTTATGTCCATTCCGGCATTTTTTCTTCTATTCGCATCAAATGGAACTCTGACTAAAAGTTTGATGTTCGTCCTCTTTTTATCGGCAATGTCAAGGATTTTATTTTTGACTTCGCTGATAAAATCAGTCAATATATCTTTTTTCGCCCATGCCTCTGAAGGTTGGAAAGTGTAAGGATTACGGCAAAAATCAAGTTCTATTCCGTCAATATCATACTTTTCACAGACTTCAGCAATTGAATTGAGGCGCAGCTTTCTTAATTCCGGATATGAAAAATCCATGGTCGCATTGTAATAGCTGATACCATCGGATACTTCCCACAAGCGCAAATCCTGATGTTCAAGCCAGAATTTTGAACTAAGACTGCCGTTAGGACGGCTTTTATGGTGAGCATCGTTCATACGAAAACTGGCACAAAATGAAATTCCGGCTTCATGGTATAAATTAATCAATTGGGGAAGATAGTCAATACCTCTTTTGTACAGGCTGAAAATTAAATTTTTACTGTTTGAATTATTATTGGTGGAGAAACCTTTATCCTTATTTTGATTGTCAAAAGTATTTTCCAACACGTTTGAACGATATGACAAAGCACTGTTTCCCGTGGAAAAACACCAGCATACACAATCGACTTGTCCCCCTTTAAGATAATCAACCGCTCGCGCAAGCATGCCTGGAACATGAGGGGGGGGGATTGAGCGTAAAACCCCGGTATCATCGTTATAAATAATTCTTGGTTTCTTGATCTCTATATTCATTATATAACTTCCCTGTTAATATTCAATCATAGATTTGTTTTTTAATTCAAACGATAATACCCATGAGATAGGGATATTTGTCCAACCGGTATAAATGCTGTTCGCACCTCCTTCATGGCAATTACCGCCCCCCCATTCTTTTCGCTCCAAATCGTACATGCCGCGCCAACAGCCGCGAAAGTGCTTTTCTTTGCTTCGATCCTGAATCGACACAACCAAGTTTAATAACCTGAAGTATTTTGATTCGAATGAACTGATATCCATAAAAAATCTGGCGCTTTGCAAGCCCAATAAAGCCCAGTTTACGGTATAAATCAGATCAAGCAGAAATTTTCCGTTGGGAGATTCATAGTGCTCTGCCGAAATGCTGCCAATTTTTGTATCAATTGCGTTTGAAACGGCTTGAGCAAAATGCATTATAAGTTCCTTAAATATCTTATCGTCAAAATACTTATCAGACCATTCCGCACCAATTAAAGCATAACATTTTTCACTGTTATTGTATCTATCTTTATTCAATAAAAGGTATTTGTGATAACGTTTAGCGGCTTCAAGAAATTTCCTATTGCGGCTTTCTGCATAAGCATTTGCAAGTGCCATACATGCCAAAGAACCCCAGTGGGGTAAATCCAGTCTTCCCGCCCATACGCGTTCAGGATCAAGCCAATTATTTTTATCTTCAGGTACAACGTTACCATATGTTCTGTTGAAAGCGATCAGCAACTCATCAGCCAGGCGAACGGCAAAATCCTTCATGCCGAACTTTTTATCTAACGCCGGATATTTTCTGGCAATCAAAAGTTGAATCGTGCAAGCCCAGGCATTATCATCAAAATATATTAAAGGTTTATGCCATGTAATATGAGACCAGTTCCACACCGCGTCGGGATATTCCTTATCGGATCTGTTAAGCATGCCGCTGCGATGATAGAGATAATGCAGAATGTTTTCCGCAATTTTATAATACTTCTCATCATCGAATATTTCATATGCAAGAAGCATCTGATATGCAAATTGAAAATTGCAGTCTGCCCTTCTGGCTTCAATTACACTATATCCTTCATAGTCTGACCATGCGGGGAAATAATGATATATCTGTCCCAAAGAGTCATTGTTTTTGGTGATAACTACTCGCTCGGCAACTCCCCAGGAACCATCCCGGGGAGAACACACTCCTGAATTCAAAAACCACTCCAGATTTGCCTTCAAAGCAGTTTGGTATTTGTTTCTCATATTTATGGTCTTTACCCTATTTGCTCCAATGAAACAAGACGCATTGTCCTGGTTCTATATTTACATAAAACAAAGTTTGTCCTTGAACCAGTTCAATTACTTCACCGGTAAAAACATTAGTCAGGGTGAATGCGGCTGAAACATTCTTTATGACAAGCACGTTGTTTTTACCTTCAATCTTTGTATAATTCGATACCAGCAGTAATCCTTCCCGAGGTGTTTCCAGAACGCTGACAAATTGCCTGGGTTCTTCTTCCACTTCAAATGAATTAGTCTCCGTTCCATTTACAAAAACACTTTCATGTTGAGCCACAGCATTATTTGTTTCGGCGATTTCTGCCAGGCGGGTAAGATTCGTGTATGGAATTCCCCAGAAATTATAGCCGGCTGCTCCAGCAAAGAGCACCTCAAGTATCATTGCTTTAAGTTCGCCTTTTTTCCAAACGAATCGATTTGCCCTTGCTTCTCCGGCGACCAGTAATGGTAGAGCTTTTTCCTTGCCAACAACTTTGGTCAGTTTTCTAGTCATTGTTCTTATTTTAATTGGAGAACAATAAAATTGGGGTGAAAAATAATCCACATGGTTCTTGAGCTCTCTATAATTAAACAAACTCGTTTGGGAACCCTTAATTGTAGGACGCCCGGCCTGCAGCGCGGTCCAAGGGAACACCACCGGGGTATGTTCATTTGAGGATGATTTGAATTGATTAATGCATTGCTTATACCATTCGGTCCTCAGCGAACACCTGAAAAGCCGCCAGGCGCCCAAAAGGAGTTGATTGCTCGCAGTTTGTTCCCAAATTGCTTCTGGTTCCACATAGCTCAGGGATGGATAATTTAAACTCAACCATTGACGCCATAATCTTTTTGCCTTAAGAGACATATCAATATCCATACCCTGCCAGTCACGATAATACTCGTCGTCATAGGCTACCCCCGCAAAACCATATGAGGCCAAAGTATTCATGTCTGTCAGCATTTGCTGCAAAATGCCGCCTTCCGGCAATGGACTTATGATATTCGCGATTTGACCTGAATGGTTTGTAGCTTTGCATTCCGGATGATTTTTAAGTATTTTCACATACTCTCCTACCCCGGAATGCTCTGTATCTGTTTTTATGCCGTTCTGTCTAAGCAGACTAAGCCATTCCTTGCCAGCACCCAGCTTCCAGTATGTCAGATAATTAATGCCGAGAGATTTCAATATCCCGGGAAACTGATTCCCATAGTATCTTACCATATCTGTTGAAGATTGAATCCCGCACAAAATATTTTGCGGTTGCTTGCAAACGGGAATATCCAATTCAACGATTTGAGTTTGAACCGGGTGCTGTTGACCCCCTTGCCAATAA
>CALABZ010000375.1 GCA_937888615.1 uncultured Lentisphaeria bacterium
ACTGCGCAGTTCCCCGTAGCGGCCGAGAAATTCAAGCCGGTCGCAGGTCAGGCTCCGGTTCGGGCTGTCCGCATCGAAAAAAGCCGTCTGCCGGTGAAATTCCGTATTGTAACGGTTACGGGCAAAAAGCGCTCCGGTTGTTTGATCGACTTCCGTAATCACATGCATCATGTTTTTAGCCCGCTGATCGCCAAGCACCAATTCGGCGTAACCGGTCACGGACAGTTTTCTTGCATGATTCGATTCATTTTTGATTTTCAATACGGTAAACTTAACGGCGGCCTCCGCCGCGACGTAAACCGTCGTTTCGGAACGAATCCCGAAAGAGTTCGATTCAAATGTGCTGTAGCCGAAACCGTGGCGAACAATAAAAGAGTGTTTTCCGGCACATGGAAACGGCATAGGCGACCAGAATCGGCCGTTTTCCTCGTCACGCAGATAAATGGCCTCTCCCCCGGTGTCGCAAACCGGATCGTTTTCCCAGGGCGTGAGCCGGTATTCATGGACGTTTCCACACCATGTGCACGATTGACCGCTTTCTGAGATCATCGATCCGAAGGATGGATTGGCCAGGATGTTGACCCAGGGCGCGGGCGTCGCCCTGTCCGGTCCCGCGGCAATCACATATTCCCGTCCGTCCGGAGAAAATCCGCCCAAGCCGTTGTCATACAACAAATCCTTGGGGTTCAACAGCGGCGCGGAGGAGGGGTCTTCGAATGCCGGAAATGACGGATGCAGGAGCGGGATATTCACTTTGCCGATGGTCTGGCCGCCGATCTGTTCCTCCAGGGTTCCTCGCCGGTCCGAGAGGATTACGCGTGCGCAACTTTGGATCAGTGCGCGGTCCTCCTCTGATATCAGGGGTGCATCTCTCAGAAAAATACCTCCGGGACGATCCGTTACGTTGTTCTCCGTACCGGATGCGATCAGTCCGGCAATCTGGTCGTGAAGGATCTGCCGGTAGCCTGCGATGTCTTCGTTCCAGATCACCAGGTCGACAGCGAGTCCTTTCAGGTGCCAATAGGCATGCGCCTGTACGAGCTGGCGTGCCAGCTCGATATTAGCTGGATTCCCGATTTTCAGCAGGACGATCGGCAGGTCGCCCGAGATGGTATACCCCCACAGCCCGGACTGCCCCCGTTTGTTTTTGGCGATGACTTCCGGTGAAGACCTCAAAGCAGGATTGGCGTACAGGATTGATCCGGCCAGCCGCATGAAGAGCTGGGCATCCGCTCCCGACGCATTCAACTGGCTCAAAAGCACCTGTTCATGAGTCCAGGCCAATTCGAATACACGGTCCGAAAGATGTTTCTCCCGATACTTTTCCGTCAGGTGCAAGGCGTCTTCACGGTTGTCTGCGACTCCGGTGACCAGATTGACGGTGACCGTTTCGCCCGCGGCCAGGGTGATCCGTGAACGGATGGCCGTGATCGGATCAAGGACCGGCCCTTCGTGGCCCGAAAGTACGTCCGCATACCCATCGGCGGTATTTCCGGTGACGGCCATCGGATTTGCCGGTGTATTGCCGCGTCCGATGAAGCTCAGGCGGTCGGTTTCGTAGGAGGTGTCGCCGGACTCTCCGCCATGCGACGCCATCAGGTGAAACAGCCATGGAATGTGTTCATCTTTTCCGCGCGGACGGCGCGAACAAAGGATGGCCCTCCGGGCGCGGATAATTTCAGTTTCGACGAAAAGATTGCTGAACGCCGGGTGTGCCGTGTCCGCCGCCGGAGGAGCAAGCACAATTTCCGCGTAACTTGTCACGTCGATCGTGCGCGCGAATTGTTCCCGGTTGGTGATTCGGATTCTCCGCAACTCGACATCATCTTCGGGAGAAACCGCTATTTCGATATGGGTGTCGTAGTTGTTGTCGCTTCGCTTGAACTCGGCGCGTCCGTCGGAAAAAATGGTTTCAAAGCTGTCCGCCGCCGTGCAAACGGGCTGATGCGTCCCTGACCAGACTTTGCCGCTTGCCATATCGCGGATATAGCAGAACACGCCGTCTGCGTCACGGACGGCATCTTCATTCCAGCGCGTAAGCGCCAAACCGTTCCAGCGGCTGTAACCGCCTCCGGCGTTTGTGATCATGACATGGTATTTGCCGTTGGAGAGCAAATGGACCGCAGGTGTTGCCGTATCCGGTTTCCTGAAAATTCGAAGTGGCACGGTCTGGACGTCGGAACCGGATTGGTGTTCCGGTATTTCCGTTGTAAATGCGTAGAATGCCGTCGCCTTGGGAACTCGCTCCTGAAGCAGCAGCAATGTCGCCTGAAAAGCAGGATCGGCGCAAAAGCGTTTCTGCATCGGCTGATTTGAGAGAATACCGTCCAGCGCCAGGAGCCCCATTCCCTGATGGTGAACCATGAACGACTTTATGACTGCGCGGTATTGCCCGTGCGGCAGGTGCGACGGAGTATAATCCACCGCTTCATAATAGCCGTATTTTCCCTCAAAGCCGGCATTTGTCAACTTTTCAAGATTGACACAGGCCTCTTTGGGGGCGACCGTCAAGGCCAGCATCGAAGCATAAGGGGCGATCACCAGATCATCCGCCAGGTTGCGTTTCAAACCCAGTCCAGGAACACCGAAAGCTTTGTACTGATAGTTTTTCAAGGTGTCGACCGCGTTGTACCCGCATTCGGAAATGCCCCACGGCACCCGCCGCTTTTTCCCGTATGCGATCTGAATTTCGACCGCGGCTTTACAGGTGTCGGAGATCAGGGTGTGTTCATAACACGGCATGACCAGGAGCGGCATCAGATACTCGAACATGGAACCGCTCCACGAGAGGAGAATCGGTTTCCCCTCCATGATGGTCAGCAGACGGCTGAGGGCAAACCAGCTCTTTTGCGGCAACTGCCCCTGCGCGATGGCGGTGAACGTGGCGAGTCTTGATTCCGACGCCAACAGGTCGTAATAATTGGCGTCCAGACGCGATTCCTCGGCATTGTAGCCAATGGAGAGCAGATGGCGCGATTCGTCATAAAGAAAGCGATAGTCCATTTTGCAGAACTGTCCGCATTGGGTTGTCAGGTGATTGATGTTGTCAAGCCATTCCGCCGCGCGGGCGGAGGCGACCGAAACAAAATGGTTCAATCCGGGCGGAAGGTCCGGTTGACCACACAGAAAGTTTTTTAACCCGGACAGTTCACGCAGTGTGGGGATTCTATCCAGCATCGGGAAATCATCAAGTATGGCCCGGCAGGAATGAAACTTGACCCAGGGGGTCAAATATTTGAGTTCATTTCGCAGGTCCGTGCATTGGGTGGAGAGAGTGCGCAGCCAATATTCCGGGGCTTCCCCCAATTCAGCGCTGTTTTTTCGGCTATATCTTCCCATGTCGATCAGCAATTCCGCCAGCGATTCCAAGCGGCTCCATGCCATTGAGAGCGTCAATTCCGACTTCGCATTCGAGAAAGATACTGCCTCTTTCATGGAAATCACTTTTTTCCGGTCCCAATTTTCAGTGACCGCATCCATTGCCTCAGCCAGAATTTCAATAGTATCGGCCAGACTTTCAAATGAACGGAGGCTTATTATTTCCCGTTCCGGAAGCTCAAGCAGTCCCATTCGCAAAACATGCAGATGCCCGACCAGATTTCCGCTGTCCACCGAAGACACATAAAGCGGATTGAGCGGATTGAGCGTTTTTGTATCGTACCAGTTATAGAAATGTCCCTTGCAACGGTCGAGTTTTTCCAGGGTCCCAAATGTATTTGCGGTGCGTTTGAGCAGTTGCCCGGTTAAGATCGTACCGAAATCATGGGCGGCAAGATTGGCCAGCAGTGCAAGTCCGATATTGGTCGGCGAGGTACGGTGCGCAATCGTCTCAACCGGATACGCCTGGACATTGTCCGGCGGCAGATAATGATCTTCAGGACCGACGAATTCGGCAAAGAATGCCCATGTTTTACGGGATATCCTGCGCAAAAATGCAATCTCCTTCGAGGACAAACGCTTTTTTTGCCGGATGATGGGCCTGCCGAATTTCCAGACGATTATCGGAGCGATAAGCCAGAGAATCAGGACCGGGAGTGCCGTCGGTAGTAATTCGGGCCTTAACAATGTAAACAGCAGCGCGGAAATCCCCACAACATACGGAACGATCCACATGATTCGAAATGTCGCGGCCAACCCGTTCCGGGACTGGACGCTTTTACTGTCCGAAGATTTCCACTCCAGAAGTTTACGGTGCGAAAAAGACAATCTCCAGATGGCGCGGACGATGGAATCCAGCGTATAAAAAGCCTCATACGGCAAACATGTAAACGAAAACGCCGCAAGGAAAAATCGCCGGAACGTCGCCTCCCGGACATTCCCGAAATGTTGCCGGAGCGTGATCTCATTGGATTTCTGAAAAAGATTCAGCAGCGTACTCATAAAGGACGGCAGCAGGATGATTGCCGCCACTTCCCAGGTCCAGCCCCCCGGAAAGGATAACATCGACCAACCGAAAAACAACAGCAGGAACAGAGAGGGCGGCGCCAGGCTTCTCAGCAGATTATCCAGCAGTTTCCAGCGGGAAAGGAGAGAGAGCGGATTTTGGTGAAGTTTGCCGTCGGCTTCCAGTACACGCGGCATAATCCAATGGGCGACCTGCCAGTCTCCACGGATCCAGCGCCGCCGCCGGCCCACATCGTCATGATATGAGGACGGATATTCTTCATAAAGGGGAACATCGCTCAACAGACCGGAGCGGATGTAACAACCCTCCAGCAGATCGTGACTGAGAATTCGATTGTCGGGGAATCGCGAACCGAGCACTTTGTCGAATACATCGACATCATAGATGCCTTTGCCGATAAAGGACCCCTCGCTGAACAGATCCTGATAAACATCGGAAACCGATCGCGTATAGGGGTCGATTCCCCACTCATTGGTGTACATCCTGGCATACAGGGAACGGTTCATTCCGGAAAGACTCATTGTTACCCGAGGCTGCAGCACGCCATAGCCGCCGATGACGCGCTGTTTTTTCTCATCATAACGGGCATGATTCAGCGGATGCGCCATGGTTTCGATAAACTGTCTGGCCGATTCACGCGGCAACTGCGTATCCGAATCGAGCGTAATGACGTATTTGATCCTGGCAAGCATCGGGGCACTCCCTGTAACCAGTTCAAAACTACCGTTCGATTTCCCGCGCAACAGCCGGTTCAGGTCCGCCAGTTTGCCGCGTTTGCGTTCATATCCCATCCAGACTCCTTCCTGCGGATTCCAGAGGCGCGGACGGTGAAACAGAAAAAAACTGTCATAATGCGGATTGGGATATTTACGGTTGAATTTTTCAATCTCGGAACGGGCGAAATCCAGCAACGTCTGATCTTCGGCAAGCTTCTCCGTCGGAGCGTCACAGAAATCGGTCAGCAATCCAAAGTGAAGATTGTCGTCACGGTTTGCCAGAAATGCGACCTCCAAAGACCGGATCAACTTTTCTATTCCCGCCTTGTCGTTCAGAATAGTCGGCACCACGACCATTGAACAAAATGATTCGGGAATCCCTTTGGAAAAATCCATTCTCGGGAGTCTCTCCGGTGTCACCAGCAGCATCGCCGGACAGTTGACCAACGCCACGGCAAGATTGCTTGTCCCCAGCAATGCCAGCAATCCGATACACCATAAACCCCAGCCGTCCAATCCGCTTCCGCCTGCAAGCGCCGCGAAGTACAACGCGGAAAAAATCATCACGCCCAGAACAGACATGACATACAACGGAAAAGCGAAACGGCGACATACGTTTCGGATTCTGTCGGTTGGAGATATCCGCATTCCGAGTTGAACCTTCATGTCCGACAGCCCCCGGTCGACAAGATAATATCCGACGTGCCGCATAGGCTCCGTCGCGCCGTTTTTCGCGGCTGCCATTGCCATCCGCATCGCCTTTTCTGCAATTTCCTTCTCCGAATATGCGGGCGTGTGCGAGGCGAGTTTTTCGATGATATGCCGGTATCTGTCACGGGTGGCGAAATCCATAGCCGGATAAGTTCCGGTCGGGTCCTGCCGTAATACAGACTCGACGGCGCTGGTGTCTTCGACGAATTTATGCCAGTCGGTCGTATCCAGACAGCGCAATGCGTCGATACTGTTGCTCATTGAAACCTGGTCGGCGGCTTGTTGCTGAAGGTCTTCGCTGACCAGTTGATCAATGGTCAAACCGAATTCGGAAAGCCATTGTTCCAGCCACGTGAACGACAGCGTCAGCGCGGAGTCCTGACCTTGGAGGCGACTGGTAAAGGTGGCCACGAAAGAACTTGTCATCGGCGGATCGGAACGGGCCATATCGGCAACCGTCAAAATCAGATTTGACGGATTCTGTGAGATATCGTTTATCATCCGGCTGGCCCAGTCGTCTGCCATGTCCCGCGCAATCTGATTGGCGCCAAGTGTGGCGGCAACTCTACGGATATTTTCAATCAGCGCCAGACGCAGCATAATCGGAATCGCCCAAAGCTCCCCCAGCAGAAGCGGCGCGACGGATTGATAGGCTTTGATGAAGGCATTCAGATTCTCAAGATCGAAACGACCGTCTCCATGAGCAATCGACTCATAGGCAAGAGCGTAAACACGTGGAAGCCCCGCAGAGTTTCCCGCCGTCAGATGCGGCAATTGAAAATTATAGTTTTGCGGAAAATGACGTTTGGTCGTCTGGATGTTTTCTTCGATCAAATAAAAATTATCCAGAAACCAATCGACCGCCGGAACCCGCTTTCGTGCGGTAATGGGCACGGTCAACAGATGATGAATTGAAATCAGCAGTTCCTCGTTGCCGGAGAGGCGGTCCAGTAGCCGGCGTTGTCGATTTCCTGTCTCCAACTGATGTTTTCCAGCGAGGTTTTTACCATGCTGCTTCATCTGTTCGGTACTGAAGAGCTCCGCACTGACCGCGTGTTCTTCGGTCAAAAGAGGATTCTCGGAGGTATTTTTACAGAGGCTTCTTAAGAGCTTGGAAAAAGATTCATATTTGTCGAACATTGGGTTTTTCATATCACCACCTCCCGGGGGAATTTCAAATTCGTTCCATACGGACAGAATGCGAGACTGGCATTGAAAGATTCCCAATGCTTTGTTTTTCGGTATTCAGGTGACCGCCAGCACTGCCGGCATGACGGGCATATGCTATTTTTGCTTGATTAAGCGGACTTGGTATTGAGCGTTTTTCAGCCTTCCGGCAAACTGGCCCAGGTTACGGGTGTTTTCCCAATGGTGGATAATGCGCCATCCGATAAAGCGCCAAATCGAATTGCGCCAGTTCCGGAACCATAGACGCCAGCCTTTTTTGAGATTGCCAAACCAGAAAACCAGGGATGGAAAAGTGAGAACGGAAGTACAGATTCCGAAAATCGAATTCGGTTTATAGAAATGCCGCATTACGTTCTTGGCCGCTTTCTGTACTTCAAGTGCGTCAAGCGGGGCGTCCGGTTCGAAAAGCTGGAAATTGCCATCGTAATACTCCAGCCCGATGTCCGCCCGCCTGAAAATACGCCGCTGCTTTTCCAGGCGTGCGGTAAGCTCGGTCCCCGGAAGAGGAACCGGCAGCAGTATCTGAATCGTATCAATCCTCGCTTTGCGGATGAATCTGCGATAAGCCTTTTCGCGCTCCGAGACCGACATGGTGAAATTCATTTCCGGCATCGCCGGATAACCGAAAATAAACATGCCATGAATAAGGAATCCGGCACGATGGAATATCCAGGTGTTCCGGATCATGTC
Organism: uncultured Lentisphaeria bacterium; assembly: GCA_937888615.1. GTDB lineage: Bacteria > Verrucomicrobiota > Lentisphaeria > Victivallales > Victivallaceae > UBA5239. Next base: position 7,711 of record CALABZ010000375.1, read on the forward strand.
CTCCGGACGCAGGCATTTGTTCATAGCCTTGAGTTCCTCGGCGATCGGCGATTCGTAACCGATGGCCAACACCTGAATCCCCGCACTTCGCATGGCGTGAAGCAGTTCGGAGTCTCCGGCTTTATCGAGCCGGATCTGAACCGTGAAATGAAATTTCACTCGCAGCCGCTGCTGATAGGCGGCGATTTTTTCACAAAATTCCAGTGTGGCTTCTCTCTTCTGGCCGAAGAGGTCGTCCACGATAAAGAATATTCTCGCCCCGAATCGTTCGTGCATAGTGATTACCTGCGACAACAAGTGATTCGCCGAAGGACACCGGACATTGCCTTTTACTGTGCAGAATTCACAATTCATGCAGCATCCGCGAATCCAGCTTACCGGGAAAAGCGAAATCTTCGCATACCGGAGCAATGAAAAGTCCGGAACCGGCAAACATTGAATTTCCTCTACGGAAAGCAGCGGTCGCTCACCGGTGAAAACGGTCTGCCCGTCCTGTTTGAATACCAAACCGCTCACGGCGGATAAATCGGTTCCGGCGATCAGGGCGTCCAGAAGATCGGAAATGGTTTGCTCGCCTTCTCCGAGGCTCAGACAGTCGAGGCCGGCTGACAATGCTTCTTCGACATTTCCGGCAAAAAAATGCTGCCCGCCCGCTACTACCACGCACCCCTGGTCCTGATAAAACCGGGCAAGCTCAAACAACCGGGGAATCGTACTGCTGAGCCCTCCGTAAAGAGCCACTACATCCGCCTTGAATTGTTCCTGCAGGTAAGAATGATCGGGATAGCCGTCCGGGGTTTTGATTGCCTGGGCCGAAAAATTATTTTCATCAATGACTTCAACGTCCCATTCCGCTTTTTGATCGGCCACGGAAGCCAGCAGCAACGGCCCAAGCGAAGTTGTATGCTTTGCGATCGAAGAATAGATGTTGAATGTCGGGTATCCCGGAATAATAAAACGGATGCGCCGTTTTTCGCCGGACTGTCGGTTGAACTTTTCTATCTTCATAATTTTCCCTACGGTTAATTAATTTATCTTTACCTGATAGGGGCCAAAGACGGGTTCGGTGACGAAAATCACGATCTATCAAGGATTAATGTAGCATGAATAATCCAGAATACAATCTCATCCCGCAATATCGCACCAAAACGGAAACCGGATGGCGGGCGCGGTTACGGCATCGACGAAATCTGCGGCATGATGCCGTCCGTCTGGAGTGATAACGCAATCAAAGAAATCCGTGTCATGAAAAAGGCGGCATGACAGTAGTTCTTTTATTTGGAACGGCGTTTGATGAATTTCCAGACGTTCTGGGGAGACGTTTTGATCCCGAGAGATTCTAAATCACCGGCGATGGCGGCAGCTGATTTTCGCTCATTTTGCCAGGCATTCAGGATCATATCCGCATATGGGGCAAGCATGCTGTGTCCCGGTCCGTTCTTCTTTTGGCGCTTCAGACTTATGTTTCGTTCGAAACCGATTTTCCAAAGCTGCGCCGGGCTGTAATGCCATAACTTGGTTTTTTCGTCCTCGAGCTGTTTATAAATTTTCGAATGATAGAATTTTATCAATGCTTCTTCCGGCGACAGATGTTCCTTCCGGGCGATTTGAACGGCCACCGCCGCCGCTTTATTCGGAATCAGCAACCGTACATTTTTCTGATTTATTTCCTGCATACGATCTCCTCGCAATCCAGATAATTCAGAACCAGGAGGGATTTTTCCGTATGAAACAGGATCTGATCCACCAACCGCCTGGTTTTCAACCTTTCCAACAATTCCGTTTTGGTGATGATATCGCCTTCATAAAGTGCAAAACTCGCATATACCTGGTCGTTCGCCACCGGGCCCTTTATGATATCAAAGTCATGGTCAAAGTCAACAGACAGGCGGTTTTTCAGGACGAAATCAACCCAGCGCTCGTCCGCGTGCTCGAAAAGATCAATTTTCAGCATCGCATTCCGCAGAAAATCATCCGGTACTTCATAAATTGAAATAAAGCCGGAATCCTGCTTTTCCCGGGCCGCTTTATTCTGCACAAACCTTCCGGCCTGCTCCCTGTTCGAAGTTGTATAAAAACCAATGCCGAAATCACCGATCCGGTCGGGCGATAAAATTTTCGGCTTTTTCACTGCCTTGATTCCGCCGTGATACAACTTCATCATTGCTTGCTCCGGTTTTTGATGAATTTTTCGATATCAGCCAGGATTTCCTTACGGCTCATGGAATGCAGGACATCATAAAATTCCATCAGGTAGTCAATGACTCCCAGTTTCTTAAAATAATCCACGACTTTTCCGCCGGTACTGCCGATTTCCGTTTTATATTCTTCGATGCAGAATGCCACGAATGCCAATTTCTTTTCATCCAAAGTTTTTCCGCTCATATTCAGCCTCCACAATATTAATATACTCCGTCAATCTCTTATTGCAAGAGATTAAAATATCAACTCTTATAAACTTTTCCGGTTCATTGAAAATGCCTTTGGCGCGCTGGAGGCGGCGTCCGGCATTTCTGCCGGCGAAACGAACCGAAAAAAGGTAGAAAGTTCATCTTAACCTCGAGGTGACAACCCGGAGGTAAAAATGAACGATTCGGACTTGAAAGACAATTATGGTGCACGACATGTCAGAGTCAAAGGCCATTGGAAGGTCTTCACACATTTGATGTTCGGTGTGATTGCCATAACCGTGAAACAGTTATTCAACATGTTTATTTAAAACATCTTGGATTGATCAAAAAGTTATAATCTCCGTAATCCCGGAAGTCGGGAACGGAGATATATGCTCAAAAAACAAGATTTTTGACGGTTCCGGACAGCGGCAGCATCAGCGTACCTCCAGCAGCGACAAATCCGAGCTCAAAACACCTCAAGTTCCGACAGCGCAAAGTTACTATGCTCAAATTCAATCCGCAACTCCTTGGCCTTCTCTTGTAAAAGCGGAACTTTCAAGCAATCCAAATCGGATTCGGCAAATTCAGCCGCCATACGCCAATCACCGTTTTCAGTACGGACGCTCACCTTGCCGCATGGCAGGGATAATCCGGCGGCTTCATCCCGGCCGCCGTAAAGTTTCCAGCCTTTGACCCGATAAAGCCGCAGTTCGCGCACTGTCTCCATTTGAGGAAGGGTCAGGGTAAGTGTGGGATGCTTGTCATTCTTCGCAGGCTGCCAGATCATATGACCGTCGCGCGGGTAACTTTCCCGAATGCCGTCGAGAAGTTGCAGCGCGGTTCCCCAGGCGTTGGTAAAATAGCGTGACGATTCAGAACTGGCGGTGATCCGCGGGCGTCCGGCGGGGAAAACACCTTTTTTGGCGTTGGTGTAATCCAACAGGCGCGGCACTCCGAATGCCGCCCGGTTGCCGGGAACCGTTCGTTTCGCTTCTTCATCGGCAATGCGCCGACGAACCTGGTCAACGGTTTCCGTCCCGTCCGCCGTGGTGGCGGAATTGACATAGAGATGAACGGCCAACGGTTCGAAGTCATCGCTGAATGAACCTTGTTTCACTTCTACACTGCGTTTTTCAGAAGCTACATAAAGCAATCCTTCCGGCAGTTTTCCTTTGAATGTCATCCGGACTTTCCGGTTGGATGTATTCACGGCAATGATACAGAAACGCCCGGACTCCCCCTTTTTCAGCGAAACCTCATGAGAACTCCCGGATGGTGCGACAGTCACCTGCAAACCGTTCCGGACGTTGCCGTCAAGCAGGAAATCCTGAAGGCGCGCCGCCTCCGCGAAAAGCCAATCCGGTCCCAGGCGCGTCACTCCGAACATCTGGCTGGCATGATAGAAATCATACAATAACACCCCTTTTCCGTTGGCGGCAAAAACCTGATAAAATTGGTTGCGCAACTCATCAAAAGTCGGAGGACGTCCCGGCGCGCCGCCTCCGCGCTGTTCGGGCATCCAGACAAATGCCTGGATCACACCCCAGGCCGGTTTGTACGCGGAAGCCTGTCGAATAAAGGCGGCAAGACCGTTCATCGGCTGACGCGGACCGTTTTCAAAGTAATCCGGATAGTAATCGGGGATAAGAATATCACCTCCGTCCTGAAAATCGCGAATTCCCCCCGCGGTACAATTAAGCATCAGAGTGGGACGATAAGGATCGATCCGGGTTAAATACCGTCGGCACTCGGCATACCACGCGGGATTTTCGTTGCGCATATCCGGTTCATCGGCCAGATACCAGCCAAGAACAGGAGCGTCGGCGGCCGTTTGAATCAGGCGGTCCAGTACCTTTTTCTGATCTTCGGAAAGCCGTCCGATCAACTGTGAAGAATTGAAATGACGGTATTCAAAACGTCCGGAAAACTCCTGAAACGGAAACATCAGTCCCAAAGTCCGGGTAGACCCGGCAAAGTCATTGAAACAACGTCGGAATTCCGCCGGGTCGGCATAACGGCTGTAAGTCATGAACGTCGTATTGCCCGGCAACGGTACATTCGGGGAAGAACGGAACCAACCACAAGGTAAAAAACGTTTGCCGTCCACCCGCGTTACGCCTTCATCATCAATCCGAATTTCCCCTTTTCGAGGCGGCAGCTTGCGGATTACCTGAGTATCCGAGGCTGAATCGCCATGAACAGTCAACTGGTAGTCACCGTCCGGCATGGACGCCAAATCAAATTCCACCGGCTTCCCATGCACACTTTTTTTCTCCAGCCGAAGCCCTTCCGGACCGGTCAGGATGAATTTCATTTCCTGTTTGCCGATGCCAGTGCGCAACTCCGCCACGGCTGAAATCCGTTTATCTTTCATGGTGGCGAAAATGGCATTACGATACCCCGGCTTTAAAATTTTCAGAAACACGGTCCGATTGTCAATCGCAATCTTTTCACGAACCACTTGAAGCAACGTATTGTCCAATGCCCGAAACTGACACTCCAGCGTATAATCCCCAGCCGGAATTCCATCCGGCAAAGCCGCGGTAAAACGGGTATATTTCCCTGCCGGGACCGACAATCCGACTTCCGGCAGAACAATCGGCTTCCCGCGAGAAACCAGCGTGGCCGTAACCGTTACAAGTCGATGCTCCCTGCCATGATTGACCACATCGCCCTGCAATATGGAACGGCAATTGTTCTGTTCCACACGGATGTTCTCAAGCCCAAGCGAAGATTTACCGGGATACGCCGGGAAATTAATCGGAGTATATTCCCACGGGCGGTCGAACAATTCGCCGCGCAGGGGTGAAAACGAGCCATATTCAACCGGATGAACCGTATAACGCGAACGCGCCACATTGAACCGCCATTGCGTCTTCTCCCCAAAGTTCAAAGCGGCAAAAGGGATTCGAAGGCGCACGGTATAACGATCCGCGGCAACTTCCGTGGAAACCGCGACAAAACCACGCCAATTCCGCACAAAAGCCAGACTCCCGGTTCCGGTATTGTCGTCCTGCTGATGAAACTCGCTGAACTCGCCCCGGGTATTGACCATCCATTTATACTGCCCGGTTGTCCCCGGGGCGGCGGCAATGGCAAATTCGATGCCGTCATCCTTCCACAAATGAGGGCTGCCGCTTTTATGAACCGCTTTTAATTTTGTGGTATCCGGCTCGAAAGCTTCTATCAACACCTGAATCGAACGGGCGTCCGAACCGATTTTAAACCGGGTTTTCGCGGTCAGCGGCACCCCTTTGTACAAGGACTGAAAACCTTCCCGCCAAGGTTCCCCGGCCAGGACATCCGGTTCGGCAGCCGGCGGAACAATCTGTAAATCCAGATGAGTACGCACCAGAACCTGCCGGTCATCCGGTGTTCCGGTAATCAAAGTCACGCCCAAACGGTAATCGCCTGTCGGCCAACCGTTGGTCGGAAGTGAAATCTGTTTCCGGTCCGTATTCCATTCGGTCCGGGGTAGCCAGACCGCATTCTGGACGCCGCCGAACACATAATTCACATCCTGTTCCCGCGCCGCATCGCGTCGAAATACTCCCGGAACCTGCCTTATATCCGCCGGCAAATTCGGCGCACTCCCAAAAACCTGCCAACCCCGTAGAGTATGTCCCTTTCCTTCCCCGGTACGGACTATCTCAAACTGTAAATTTTCTCCGGAGCGCAACACTTTTTTAGATAACTGAATTTGAAAGCTCTGCGCCGACAGCAGCAGTGGCAGACATCCCAATGCAAATATGAATTTTCTCATGACAAAAGCGCCTCATATGAGTCAATTGACTTTATAGACAAACCAGGCATAAGTACTTCCCGGATGCGGTCCCACATCCTTCCCGGTCACATCAGTGTGCAAATGGCTCTCCACCTGTCCGCCGGCGAACAACATATTGGCCCGGTTCTGATGTCGCAGTGCTATCTTGAAATAACTTGCACTGGGGTCATGAATATATTCGTTTCTGCTTTCGAAAGCGGGCGTGTTGTGGGGAGAATCAAGCGTCATCAATAAGTTTGACGGATGTTTCAACTGCACAAATTTAACATAAAATGCGTAAGGATCGGAACCGGATTTGACATACTCATGTCCATACGCCACCGAACGTCCGTAAGACGAAAAATAATCCCGGGTTTTACCGGGAGGCAGACGATATGAGGGACAAAAACGAAGTTTCAACGCCATTTGAACCGGTACATATGGAGAAAGCGGATAGTTGTTGGACTTTCGTTGAGTGTCATTCACCGCGGAACTGGTATCGACATGCCAGAAATAGTATTTACCATCCGGTCTTGAAAGAGTTCTGGCCACGTAATCCGCATTGTCATTGCCGTATAACTGTTCAGCGACGCCCCATTGTTTCAAGTTG
>CALABZ010000376.1 GCA_937888615.1 uncultured Lentisphaeria bacterium
TTCAGCTTCTTCATTTTTTCTTCTCCATATCTGAAATTTTAGTTTATCTCTGGATACTTCAATATTCTTTTTTTATGATTAAAGGACAAGTAGCTTCATAAACTTACCTCCATTAAAAATTTGTTTTATTTTACTTGTTCGTCGGATATTTGGTTCTTTCGCCTGACTCTTTTGGCGTATATTCAATTATATGCTTTTTCTCTTTTGTTGCTATTATAGCATGTCCTGAAGGCTTTCTTCAAGCACTTCCTCTAATGTATTATTTATTTTTACACCCAGTTTCTCTTTGGCCTTGTTCCCGCTGACGGCCAGATCCGCCATGAAAAAGCGATAATCGGCCTCATAAAACATAGGCTGTCCCGACCGGCGCCTGATCAGCTCTTCCATGTCAACGTATTCAACCCTGGGCGTCACGCCGAAAAGATCGCCTATCGTCTTCAAATAGTCGGCATGCGTCAGCGAATCCCATGAAACGGCATTGAATATCTCCCCTTTGCTCTTCGCCGGATTCAAAACCGCCTGAACAAAGACATTGGCGACATCCTTCACGTGGACAATGCTCATCATAGTATCGGTTTTATCAGCAAGAAGAACAGTTTTCCCGTCCCGGACCATCTTAAAAAATTCAGGGTTCCTGAATCCCCACAACTCCAAAGGGGTAAATCCGGCGCCAAGAATAATACCCGGGCGCACAATGGTTACTGGAAAATTTTCAGAATCATGATGCGACATGGCGATTTCATCAGATTTCTTTTTGTCGATAAATGCCTGGCCATATTCTTCTTTAGGATGGGTCACCGCATTTTCATCAACAGGTTTCTTACCTGTCGGGACATAGACGCCGGCCGAACTGCAATGCAGATAGTGTTTTATCTGTCCTTTCAGTAAATCGCAGTTGCGGCCGACATACTGCGGCTGCGGATGAATGTCGATCACCACATCCGGGTTCACTTCAGCCAACGCATTCCGCAAAACGGCCTCATCGCCGGTATTGCCGAGTATGTGCTTTATGTTCCGGTCGAGAGCGGGAACGAATTTTTCATCCATGGACAGATGAATCACCGTTACTTCACAGCCGCCGGCATTCAGTCCGTTGGCTACATTGTGCCCAACCCATCCGGCGCCGCCAAGTATAAGAACTTTTGACATAAATCTACCTACATTTCCTTTGTTTCTTTAATTATTGATTCATTCGTTCCGGCTGGAGGAAAATACAGGAACAAATGACTGATCCGGTCGTTTTCGCCCATAAATACCGTACCGTTGTTTCCGGTTGTCATGCATGAAAATTCGTAGCCGTTCCAAGGCCGTTCGGAACGTGCCAACAGGCACCCCAGGTCACGCAATTCCCGGGTGGCGTCGCAATAGCAGGTCAGGTGGGCGCAGTCGCCCCGTTCTCCGACCAGCGCGTAAATTTTGCCGCCGGCTGCCGCTATGCCGTTCACGCGGGTCAGGTCGGTCGGTTTTCCCAGGCAGACGATCCGCCCTGCCCCCGGTATAAATTGAAAAATGATGCCGTCGACCGTTCCCCCGTAAATGATATCGCTGTTCCAGTCATACGACCACGCCGTCACCTGATTATAGAGTTCGCGGCCTTTCAGCGACGGAGCCCGGGCATTCAGTTTTTCCAGCCGGTTGGCATCCGGCGGGCACCGGAACAACTGTCCATACAATCCCGCGCCGTAAATATTGCCGTCGGCATCGGCAATCAGCCGCGGCGAAAAATTACCGTTGACGTCCAGCCGTCCGATTTCCTTCAACTGCCGTTCGTTCTCCTGATAACGATAAAGCGTCCCGGAGTTTGCGCCCAGCAGGTAAATCCGCCCGTCCGCTGCAATCACGTCAGCCATCGGCTCCGGCAGCCGCGGCTCGGTCAAAACCTCGATTTGACCGGCTGAATGGCAAGGATCGATCGTACTGAAAAACAATTGATCCTCGGCCGGCAGGTCGAAAATTTCCCGTACCCCAAGCCCGGCGAAATCCTTTTCCTGGAGCAATACATCGCAGGAACGGTAAATAAACAGCGCGGCACCGCCGTTGGTCCTGTTGACCGCGCCCAACAGACACCCGTCCGGCAAAAGCGCCAGCGCGGGAATCGCGGCCTCCGAAGCGACAATCCCGATGTCGGCGACCGCGTCGGCGTCGGGAGCCGGATTATAAAAGAACAAATGCGCGTTGCGGCCGGACGTGGCCCCGTAAATATGACCGTTGGCGTGATGAATCAGCGCGGTGATGCCGCTTTCGTCCGGCGGAATCGGTTTGGTGAATTCCTTGGCACCCAGCGCCCGCACCTCCAGGTGACCCTCGGAGACAAACGCGCTTTTCTCATAATCCGCCCGAATCCGCAAAAGCTGTTTCAATTGTTCGGTATCAAGATTTTTCTGTTTCAGTGGCGACGACGGCCATTTTTTATTGGCTAAATCCAACATTTTAACCCCACAGGCGACGTGTTTTGATATTAGTAAGACGCGGCTCGGCGTCATCGATGCGGCATTTGAACAGTTTGGTCGGAGTATTGCCGGCCTCGGAAAAGTAAAGATCCCCCCGCCCATCCATCGCCGCGCGGGCAATATGGTCGGCCGGTCTGCCGTCCGCTTCAAGCACCCCCAGTAATTCCCGTTTGCCGTCGGCGGGGCGGAAACGAACCATATGCGGCCGGCTGCCGCCGCGTTCATCGGGACGGTTGACGATGAAATAAAGATTGCCGTCTGGCCCGAAAACCATGCCGCCGACGTGACTGTGAATGATATGGAACCACTCTTTCTCCTCTTCCCCGTAAGCCTTGCCGAAGTCCTGCAGGTGATTGCGTTTGCAGTCATAGCGGAACAGCCGTTGGCCCCAGGTCCAGGTGACGCCCCATACCACATCGGCGTCTTCCGGATCGGGAACGACATCATAAAGGGTGTTGTGATAGCCGTTGCGGAACGAAGCATACGGAATCTGAACGCCGGTCTCGACCAATGTCTCCCGGTCGCCAAGGCACTTGATCAGTTTCCCGTAATCGTCGGTAGTATAAGCGTTTTCCTCGCCGTCGACAAAGACGCATTGAGGATTGATATTGCCGATTCGGCCGAGGTCACGCACTTCCCGCGTCTTCAAGTCAAAAATGAAGAAATGATTGCGCGGATAGGAGAGGCCATAGATTTTCCGCCGGTTCGGCGCCAGGGCCATACAGCGCGATCCCTCGTGCGGAAACAGGATTTTCGTATAAAGGATTTCGCCGTCCGATCGAAAAGCGGCGAATCCCGAACCGCCGAATTGTTTTTGCGGATGCGTCCAACAATTCCATGGACGCCATATCCAATCATTCAACGGCGCGCCGGTGCAATGCGTGGCGGCATACAGCGTTCCGTCGTTATCCTGCAGGAGACATTTGTGGACCTTGGAGTGGGTGCCCTGCCCGTTGCCGGCCGGCACCCCGACGGCGTCGGCCATTTCGACCAGATAATCGACTTGATTGTTTTCCGGGTCGTAGCTGGTCACATAGGCGCTCAAGCCTCCGGTCATCTCCCCGCAAACCCCGGTATACATTTTGCCGTCAACCCCGCCGATAAACGCCCAGCAGGTGTCATGTTCCGGCAATTTATTGAATACGATTGTTTCCACTTTCATTCATATTACCCTTCGTCTGAATAAACCTGTACCGAACTTGTAGCATTGAGATATTATAACTCCCAAAATCGATTTTGTCAACAGGTAAAAAGAAAATTTACGAAATAAGCCGGTTTCAAGCATGAAATAATACAGTCAACCGCCGCAAAAACCCTAAAAAACCAAAGTTTCAATAAATTTTTTCGTATCGCTATTGACAAATCACAATGAGACGTGTATTATACAAGCATGAAACAAGTTGATCAGGTAAAATTTCGACACTAATTCAGGATCACAAATGCAAGGTTTGAAGAAAAATCTTTCTTACGTATATGCCGGAGTTGAACGGGATTTGATGGAACAGATCCGCAGCGGACACCTCAAAGGCGGGGAATGCATCCTCTCGGAAAATGAAATCAGCCGCAAATATAACATCAGCCGTCGTTCCTCCCGGAAAGCTATCGATAATCTCGTAGCCAAAAACCTGCTGTTCAGGATACCCGGCAAAGGAACTTTCGTCGCCGGCAACACCGAAGACAACCAGTTCATTGAAGGCGCCCACGCCATATCTTATATCGTACCGGATATCGATGACCTTTTTATTTCTGAGATTTGCCATGGCATTCAAGAACTTGCCAATCGGAGGCACTGCAACTTGCTGATTCAGTCCTCAAACGGCGACATTGACCGGGAAAACCTGAATATCAAATACCTGATCAATAACAATATCTCAGGAGCCATTATTTTCCCCAACTGGGGACGGGCCAATATCGAGGCCCTGGTGCGCCTGAAAGAAAAGAAAATCCCGTTCGTCCTGATCGACCGCCATTTCCCGGATTTCGACACCAATTACGTGGTGGTCGACAACGCCCGCGGCGCCTACGAAGCCACCATGCACCTGGTGCGGAACGGACACCGGAAAATCGCCCACCTTTACGGCACCACCGGCAGCGCCAACGATGCGCGTCTTGAGGGGTATCTTACCGCGCTGGGCGAATCCGGCATCGTTTTCAACCCCGCCTATGTGATCAAAATGAATCCCGCCATCAATCGTCACGAAGGCGACCGTTTTGAACCGGATATGAAAGGCGGCTATCAGGGAATGCAGGCACTGCTGGCACTGCCGGACCCGCCGACCGCGGTCTTTGCCGGCAACGACTATCAGGCGATCGGAGCAATGCGTGCAATTAAAGACGCAGGGTTGATTATCCCGAAAGATATCGCCGTGGTCGGCTTCGACGACCTGAAACTCGCCTCATTGCTTGAAGTCCCCCTGACCACGGTGCGCCAGCCCAAATACGAGATCGGCCAGGCGGCACTGCAGATACTGCTTGACAAACTGGCGAATCCCGGCGAAGGGGAAGACTATTATCGACATGAAGTCCTGAAGACGGAACTCATCGTCAGGGCGTCATGCGGAAATAACGCATAAATTAAAAAAGATTCAACGCACTGTGTGCGGTCTTTTTTTGGCTTTTAATGATACAGGTTCAATACATGTACAAAAAAGGAGAGTTTTTAATGAAAGCTGTGGTATTAACCGCGCAATGGGATCCGAAACCGGATTTCAAATTGGGAGCAAAGGACGTGGATGGGAAACTGACGTATCTCGGCAGCCGGGTCTGGCGGCATCCCAAACTGGAATTCCAGAACATTCCCATGCCGGAAATCAAAGACGATGAAGTGCTGATCAAGGTCCGGGCCTGCGGTATTTGCGGCAGCGACGTCCACATGGCCCAGCCGGACAAGGACGGCTACATCTATTATCCGGGTCTGACCGCGTTTCCGGTGGTGCTGGGACATGAAATTGCCGGCGAGGTGGTAAGAGCCGGTTCCAGAGCCGTCAGCAAGGCAACCGGCAAACCGTTTGTCGCCGGGGAAGCGGTTTGTGCGGAGGAAATGTTCTGGTGTTCCTACTGCCGCCCATGCGCCGACGGTTATCCGAATCATTGCGAACAGTTGCAGGAACTGGGATTCAGTGTCGACGGGGCCTTCACCGACTATGTGGTGATCAATTCCCGTTACTTGTGGAGCCTGGAGGGGTTGCGCAATATTTATGGGGACGGCGAAGAATTATTTGTCGCCGGAAGCTTGGTCGAACCGACTTCGGTAGCCTACAATGCGGTTATTGAACGGGGCGGCGGCATCCGTCCGGGCGACAACGTCGTTATTCTGGGCGGCGGCCCAATCGGTCTGGCGGCAACCGCCATTCTCAAGCGGGCCGGAGCGGCCAAAGTGATTTTGTCCGAAACCCAGCCGGAACGGGCGCAACTGGCCCTGAAAATGGGCGCGACCGATATCATTAATCCCCAGAAAGAAGATTTTGCCGAAAAAGTATTGACACTTACGGGCGGAGCGGGCGCGGATCTTTATCTTGAAGCAACCGGGCTCCCGGACAAAGTATTTGCAGGGATCGAAAAAGTCGTCTGGAATGGCCGCGCGCTAAACGCCAGGATCGTGATCGTCGCCCGGGCCGATGCGAAAATCCCGGTCACGGGGGAAGTATTGCAGGTTCGCCGGGCTTCGATCATCGGAGCGCAGGGGCATTCCGGGCACGGCACGTTCCCCCGGGTGATTTCCGCGATGTCCTCGGGTATGGACATGACTCCGCTGGTCACCAAAAGAATTTCCCTGCAGGAAGTGCCGGAGAACATCATCGCCCTGCGGACCGACCGCAAGGAATGCAAAATAACCGCAATCATGAAATAGATATGGAGGTCTATTATGCCAAATAAAGTAAAAGCCGCCGTTATGACCGGACCGGGTAAAATTGAAATTCAAAACTTTCCCTATCCCGAACTCCGTGATCCCGGCGCCATGATCATGAAAATGGAAATGTCCGGAATCTGCGGTACCGACAAACACACGTTTGAAGGACGCAGCAAACAATACGCCGGAACTTCAGCGGAGACGGACACCCCCTTCCCGATCATTCCCGGTCATGAAAACACCGGGATCGTCGCTGAAATCGGCGACTATGCCAGAAAGCATATGGAATTTTACGGACAGGAACTCAAGGAAGGCGATCGCGTCACCATGTCGCCGGATTTTGTCTGCGGCGAATGCTGGTACTGCCGCAACACGTTCGGTTATCCGTGGTGCGAAAATATGAAAGCTTATGGAAACGCCTTTCCGACGACCATGAAGCCTTCGCTTTTCGGCGGCTGGGCCGAGTACATGTATATCATGCCCGGAACCTTTGTCTATAAAGTGCCGGATGATATGCCGCCGGAAATATCGGTACTGTCCGAACTGTTCACCGTCAGTTATGCGGTCGACCGGGCCAAGGAAGGCTATTCGCTGGCCCATCAGGGATTCGGAGCCGCCGATACCGTGGTGATTCAGGGCGTAGGCCCCATGGGGCTGGCCGCTTTGGTAAAGTCCAGGATACTGGGGGCGGGAGACATTATTGCCGTCGATAAATCGGACTTCCGTTTGGACATGGCAGGCGAATTCACCGCCGACTATCAGCTCAATATCGACCGCACCACCCGGGAGGAACGAATCGCCAGAGTCATGGAACTCACCCACGGACGCGGCGCGGACTTGGTAGTGGAATGCACCGGATCGCCGCATGCGGTGATTGAAGGATTGGATATGCTCCGCAAGGGCGGCACTTACATTGAGGCCGGTAATTTCGTAGACAACGGTACCACCGAGATCAATGTCAACCGTCATCTCTGCGCCAAAAATGTCCGGCTGTTCGGCGTAACCAACCATCCATTCAGTCATTACGGGGCGAGTCTCAAGCTTATGAGCAAATATTCCGGGATATTCCCGTTCCATAAATTTGTCACCCATCATTATAAGATAGACCAGGCGGAAGCCGGGTTGAGACGTTCGTTTGAACCGGATACGATGAAAATCGTTATCGAGCAGTGACGGTGACAAGATGAAAAAAGGCCTGGTTATTTCCACGAGCCCGACCCGTTTTGCGGCAGTCAGTCACGACGGCGACCTGGCCCATGCGTTTCGGAGCGCCGCGGCTTTCGGTTATGACGGCGTCGAATTGGCGGTTCGCAATCCCAATAGCCTGGACCCGGCCGCTATCCGGCAACTGGCAGGTGAATACAAACTCGCCATTCCGGCGATCGGCACCGGACAGGCTTTCGGGGAGGAAGGATTGAACCTCACCGATCCGGCGAAGACGGTACGGGAAGCGGCGATTGAACGGCTGAAAGCCCAGACCGCGTTCGCCGCCGAACTCAATGCCGCCGTCATTATCGGCCTGATTCGCGGGCGCGGTTCGGACGATCCGGAACGGGATCAGGCATATCTGCTTGAAAACCTTGCGGAAGTGGCGGGCAATGCCGCAGTCATGGACGTCAAACTCCTGATCGAACCGATCAACCGTTATGAAACCCGACTGGTAAACACCGTTGCGGACGGCATGGCGCTGATCCGGCAGTTGAACACAAACCATGTCCTGCTGCTGCTTGATACGTTTCATATGAATATCGAGGAACCCTCAATCTGCGGTAGTATCGTCAAGGCGCTGCCCCTCCTCGGGCATGTTCATTTCGCGGACAGCAACCGCCGCTTTCCCGGCGCCGGGCATATTGATTTCCCCGCAGTGGCCGCCACCCTTGACGCTGTCGGCTATCAGGATTATATCTCAATGGAAATGCTGCCCTGGCCGGATGCGGAACAGTCCGCCCGGGAAGCCATTCAATACCTTAACCAAATTTTCAATTATCAACTACAAGGAATGCAATCATGAATAAATTGTATGAACAGGGAGAGCAAATCGTGCTCGGTCTTTTCGCCGATGCGGAAAAAAACTTCAAGCAGGAAAACTTCATGACCCCGTTTGAATACATTCTCAACCACGGCTATGACAACTTGAGCGATCAGGACATCAAAGCGGTGGCCGAATATTACGGTTATCCGCAACCCTGCCGGCTCAATGACCCGGATTATTTCTTCTGTCATGCCCCGTTCGGCAAAGTCTACCGGGAAATACTGGATACCCGCAGCGTGATTTTCGTCACCGGCTCCATGGAATTGCACGGAGCGTCCAGCAATCTCTTTCAGGATGGGCACCAATGTCTGGCTATCGCCTATGCCATGCGGCAGAAAACCGGAATCATGCTGGCGTTTCCGACCGGCGCCGGTTCGCACCCGTCGCACCATTGTTACATGCCCGGCACCACCATCATTCCGGAAAAGACCCATATCAACACGATTTTCTGGAATATGATCGGCCTCTATAACATGGGGTTCCGCAACATCATCAACCTGCAGAACCACGGGCAGGAATACGTCAACCAGCACGCGATCCACAAGTTCGGCAAAACCACCGGCTGTCCGGCGATCATCATGGAAACCGAATGGTACACCTGGCAGATGAAGGGGTTCGATCCGCGTTACAAATCCTGCAAATTCAAATCCAACTTCGTCCATGCCGATGAAGCCGAACTCTCCTACCAGATGGCGACCGGACCGGAAGACTGCTACGACAACAGTTATAAGGTCAAGACCAATCCGGCGGGCGGTCTGCGTTACGCGCCGACCACCAAAGCGGGAGCCATGACGCCGGGTATTTCGGTATGGCACCAGTTCTATCCGCAGGGGATTGAATGGAAAAAGACTCCGGCTGGCGTGGTTGGCGATCCGACCAATGCTTCAGCGGAAAAGGCGATCCGTCCGCTGTGCGTCTACTCCATGCAGTTGCATTTCTACATTCTCGAAAGCATGAAGGTGGTGAAGGACGACAAACAATTCCTGACCGATGACTTCTGCCTCGGCCCGATTAACGAAGTCAAGGATTATGCCCTGATGCCGCCCTATGAATCAATGCTGCTTCACAACAAGATTCCGTCCGACTGCAAATGGAAATCGATTTATCGTCATCCGTCGATCATGGCGATGATGGGCGTCGATTAAGCGATAACGTTTTGGAACTTGGTAAGGGTTCCGAACCGGAGGATAAAATATGAGAATAATTCTCGGTCTCCTGACTGCGTTTTGGGGCATGCAGATTATTTCGCAACTGATTTACAAGTACGGCAGCGAAAGCCCGAAACGCTGGCTGTGGGGATTTGTCGTCGGCAATATAATTGGCGTTTCCAGTATGTGGCTGCAAATGAAACTTTATACCAAAATGGATGCGGCGCTGGCGATGGGATTGGGGATCGGCGGCGCGTTTCTATTTTCCCAACTGGCGCTGACGGCATTATTCCATGCTCGTCCCAGCGGCCTGCAATGGCTGGCGTATGCGTTAATCGGTGGCGGCATGGTTCTGGCGGCATTCAGTCCAGGCCGAGAATTGACTTGAATTAAAGAATCCTGGAATATTATGGTTTTGATATTAATTATCAATAACAAAACTGATTCAACCGCGCAAAGCGGTCCGGATTGAAGGCGAAATTACGAAGGCCGGATTTGCAGGCTATGTCGTTAATTTTCGGAGGAACCTTATGGCCGTACCGGGAATCAATAAGCTCAATACGAGGCTTTCAGCGTGATGAAAATCGTCATGTAAATCCCGACAGCCAGGAAGATGCCGCCGGTGATCCGCTGTGCCCAGACTTCGACTCCCGCCAATTGATGATACACCCGGCCGATCCGGTTCGCCGCAAACGCCAGCAGAAACGCGAACACCAGTACCGGTACGCCGGTGGCGATGCCGAACAACACCGGCAGCAAAACACCGGAATGCATCTTCAGCGCCAACGGCAGCAGACTGCCGAAAAATAACGCCGCCGAGGTCGGACAGAAACTTAACGCGAAGACGATTCCCAACGGAAACGCTCCGAGGATTCCGCCCCGCCCCAGCCGTTCCGTCAGTTTACTGCCGCCGCCGGAGGGAAGCCGAACATTCAACAGTCCAAGCAGGACCATCGCCACCAGAATCAGCAGCGGACCCATCAGCAGATTCATGTATTTTTCAAGAACATGCGAAATTTCCGGAGCCGCCGTCAAGCCGCTGACCAGCAGAATACCGAGCACGCCGTAGGTCAACGTGCGGCCCAGCGTGTAGAGCAAGCCCGCGCCGAGCACCAGTCCGATCCGTCCGACTTTCCGCCCGATGAATCCGATCGCCGCGATATTCGTCGCCAGCGGGCACGGGCTGATGGAACAGAGAATTCCCAGCCATACCGCCGTCCCGCAGGCGAATAACAATTCCAGTGTCATTTAAACTGTTCCACCCCGGATTGGATATAAGCGGCAAATTTTTCCGGGTCGCGCACCAAGGTCCAGACTTCCGGAAATTTCTCGAGCTTTTCTCCTTTGCGCATGCAGACAATCTTGGAATCCAGCGCGAAATCCCGGATGAAATGCTCGTTCGCCGGTTCATCGACATTGACCGACCGGAAGACGATCTTTCCCGATTTGAGTTCGGCGGCGAACTTGGATTCCAACGCCTTTTCCGTCAATTCTTCGATCCGGTTGCAGGTCATGCACCGCTGTGTACCGTGGAAATAATAAACCGTCAGCGCATTGTCGGAAACCGGCACGGCGGCGGGAACGGCTGCCGCCGCAGATGCCGAGGCTTTGGCCGCATGTTCCCGATGAACCGCCCAGGCGATACTCCCCAGGATGAACACCAGCAGTAAAACGGCAACGATTCGTTTAACCGGAGAAGCTTTACGCGTTCCGCCGCAACAGCAGGAGGATGACGGCTCGGCCGGGCTTCCGCCGAGCAACGGGACGATCTCCGCCGATGAGAGCACTTTCCCGGAGGCTTTGACTTGACCGTCAACGGCGATTGCCGGAGTCATCATGATTCCGGCCTCCACGATTGCGTTCATATCGGTAACTTTTTCGATTTCCGCGTCAATTCCGGCGGATTTCACCGCCGCTTCCGTGTTTGCATAAAGCTGTTTGCATTTTTCACAGCCCGAACCGTAGATTTGAATTTTCATAAGATATCCTTTTGGGTTGATTTATTGGCAATTCGAACAAGAATCAGCATCACCGGCACCTCGACCAGAACCCCGACGATGGTGGCAAGCGCCACCGGCGAGGCCGCGCCGAATACCGCAATCGCCACCGCCACCGCCAGTTCGAAGAAATTCGAGGCGCCGATCATCCCCGCCGGTGCCGCCACGTCATGAGGCAGTTTCAGTTGCAGGCAGGCCCGGTAGGAAATGAAGAAGATCAGGAACGTGTTGATGACCAGCGGTACCGCAATCAGCGCGATATGAAACGGATTATTCAAAATCACTTTGCCCTGAAACGAAAAAATGATAACCAGCGTCAGCAATAATCCGACGACGGTAACGTGCCTGAACTTCGCGAGGAACTGCGATTCGAAATACGCCAGTCCCCGGTGTTTGATCACCGCATGACGGGTAAGAACGCCGCCGGCCAGCGGAATAACCACAAACAACAGCACCGACAGCGCCAGCGTACTCCACGGCACCGACACATCGCTCAAGCCAAGCAGAAATTTGACAATCGGCACAAATGCGATAAGAATGATCAGATCGTTGGTCGCCACCTGAACCACCGTATAAGCCGGATTGCCGCGGGTGAGATGACTCCAGACGAACACCATCGCGGTACAGGGCGCCGCTCCGAGCAGCACCGCCCCGGCCAGATAGTCACGCGCCAGTTCGGGCGTAATCCAGCGCCGGAAGATCACGGAGAAAAACAATACCGCCAACCCATACATGGTAAACGGTTTGATCAGCCAGTTCACCACCCAGGTCACGAATAATCCTTTCGGGTTTTTCCCAACATTGCGGATGCTTTCGAAATCCACCTTCATCATCATCGGATAGATCATCAGCCAGATCAGCACCGCGATGGGCAGCGACACCCGCGCGTATTCGAAGCGCCCGAGAAATGCCGGAACTTCCGGCAGAAATTGCCCGATCAGCACTCCGGCGATCATACAGAGAATGACCCATAACGTAAGAAATTTCTCGAAAAAGCCGATTCCGGCAGCGTCTGCGTTTTTCATTTTAAGTTCTCCGGAAGTTGCTCGATAAACGCCTTGATTTCATCGCGAACCCGGCAGTAACAGGCCAGCTTTTCGGCTTCGGCGCTGTACGCGGCGGCCAGCCGGGGCGGATCGTCAAAACCGGCATGGACGATTTTCGCCCGACCCGGAAATACCGGACAACTTTCGCTCGCATTGTCGCAGACGGTCACGACGTAGTCGAAATCCACATCGCCCAGTTCAGAGACGAGTTTCGAGTACTGCCCGGAAATATCGACACCGGCCTCGGCCATCGCTTTTACCGCATATGGATTCATTCCGTGCTTTTCGATCCCGGCTGAATACGGCTCGACCACGTCACCCTTCAGTGCACGCGCCCAGCCTTCCGCCATCTGACTGCGGCAACTGTTGCCGGTACATAAAAACAAAATTTTCAACATGGCATTTCCCTTTTTATTTTCTGCAAATGGTAAAAATCGAGAGCGACAGGCGAAAAACCGCCATATTGTCCCCCTCCGTCATCGCCTGCCGGAAGAGGTCCGCCCAAGCGTTTTTCAACTGTTCCCGTCCATCCTGAGAAAGCAGACCGGTATAGTAAAAGAACGGCATCAACAACTCGGCCAACGCCTCCGGGGTTTCCCTGAAAATCACTTCAAAACCGCTGAACCGCGGTTCACCGTCAAACTTGCCGGTGCGATCGAATAATTCCCGGATACCCGATTCACTGCCGAACTCGGGGCTTCCGATGGCGATCAACTTTTCAGGTGAAACGTCCTCCGCCACCGCGTTTGCCACCGCTTTGCGGACGGCGGCGAACATCGCATTCCCGCCGTTCGGGTCGGGCATCACCGCCGCCAACGTCCCTCCCGGCCGCAGAATTCGCGAAATCTCCGCCAGCACCGGTTCGACCGGGCGGAAAAGCATCAGCGCCATGTGACACAAGACCGCGTCGACCGAAGCGTCCGGCAGGGAAAGCACATCCGCCGACTCTTCGTAAAATTGAACATTGGCGCAACCCTTGCAACGAGCTTCGGCCAGTGTCAGTTCGGAATGGTTCAGGTCGATTCCAACCACCTGTCCGGCTGGCCCGACCCTTTGCGACAAAAGTCGTGTCAAGACGCCGCTGCCGCAGGCGAGGTCCACCGCCGTCATGCCATTTTTCAGATTTACAGTATCGGCCAGAACTTCGTAGCTCGAACGCCCGTCGACGGTCTTTCCATATTTGAGGACGTTTTCCGTAACCCCCGGCACGGCGTCGTGAGCCGACATCAGGAACTGTAAAGCCCGGTCAGGAAAAGAAGAAGTTGAATTCATTTGGGATATGGCCTCATGCATGATTATTTTTTTACAAGCGCAACTTTTGGGGTTCTCCGCCGCCGCCTGAGCCCGAATCTCCGCCAGTCGAGCGGCATCCGCGATGATTTTCCGGTCATTTCCGAGTTGTCGCAACAGCCACGCGATGATCTCGGTTTCGGGGGAGCCGTCCACGACATCCGCCAGCCGGCAATAAGTCCATTTGCCGGCGCGGCGGGTTTCCACCAGTCCGGCCTGTTTCAGGATCGACATATGCTTGGAGACCGTAGACGGGGCCAGTTGCAGCATTTCGATGATCCGGCAGACGCACAGTTCGCCGTTCTGCAGCATGATCAATGCCCGCAAACGGTTTTCGTCCCCCAGCGCTTTGGTAATAGTCAAAATTTTCTTCATTATCATCTCCGACAATTCGTCACATGACGAAATATATATTGCAACAATTTTTTTTGCAACATCAAAATCAGAAATTTTAAATTTTTTTTACATTCTCCGATCCGGGGAAAGACGACATGGGCACTCATCCGCCGATGAATATCCGGTTCGGTCAGGGAGTTGTGATATACGGCAGGTTTTCGTAAGCGTCCGGGTCCGGCTCCAGCATTTTCAGGATTTGATCATGCATGGCACGGGTGTAAAGATTGCCGAGGTGACCGCCGTATTGCATGAAAACAATGCGTTCGCCAAGGGTATCGACCAGCCATTT
>CALABZ010000377.1 GCA_937888615.1 uncultured Lentisphaeria bacterium
ATTCGCCAGCCGCACCGCCTGGTCGGCGGCCAGAAAGAAACTTTCCAGCTCGGCGCGTAACAGATGACGGTGTGCCTTGACCTCGCGAAACGGTTCATTGATATAACTTACCATAATGTTGCAGACGTGCGAACGTACCAGCCGTTCCATTTCCTCCGCCTGGCGGATCGCCTCGCAAAACTGGTTTCGCCGGAGGCAGGCAAAAAGCGGCAGATCGGTCTGGGTCATTAATCCGAGCCGGTCGCAATAGTCATATACTTCAGGCTGTACCGGACGCTGGGTCAGCCTCCAGAAATTCATATGGCAGATTTTCGCCAACAGAATATCGTCCACCAACTGCGGCCAGTCTTTTTTCATTACGTCCTGCTGTTCGAAGCCCATCGTATTCGCCCCGCGCAAGCGGATTTCGCGGTCGTTCAGGAAAAAACGTCCTTTCGGATCATTTCCTTCATCCATCCGGAAAGTCCGCAGCCCGAACTGGCGAAACGCGGCGTCGGCGATTTCGTTGTTTTCAGTCGGAATTTTCACCTGAAGCTGATACAGCCAGGGCGTTTCATTCTCCCATATCCGGGGAGCGGGTATTGTCAAAGGAACCCGTAAATAGTTTATGCCTGGGCCGATTTCCTTCTGCTCCACGATTACTTCGGCGATGGCGGTTCCGGTAAAATTCTGTCCATAAACTGCAAGCGAAAGGGAAACATCCTGTCTGATCCGATGACAATTCCAGATTTCGATCCAGGCTTCAATTTCCCCGCCCAACGCAATGGTGCGTACAAAAAGATCATGGATATGAACCGTTGAACGCGCTTCAATACGTACCGGCTGGTAAATGCCCATGCCGGGCGGGCAATGATGCCAGCCAACTTCCGGGTCATCATAACCGGGACCGGTGGCGGCATAGATTTTATCGCCCTCATATAAACAGCCATCTTTGCCCCATGAGGTATTTCCCATGCAGACAGCGTCATTTTCTACCATAACCACCAGCGTGTTCTCTCCAAGACGAGCTGCCGGGGTGCAGTCTAATTCAAAAGGAGCGAAAAAACCTTCGTGCGAACCTAAAAAAGCGCCGTTGAAAAAAACATGGGCCTTATAGTCCACCCCGCCGAAACATAAAAACAACGCGCCCTTTTCCAACATATCCTTGCTGATATGAACTTTTTCCCGATAGTAGGCGACGGCACGACCGAGCGGCTCTCCGTAGTGAGGTACGGACACCCTTACCCAGTCCCCTTTCCCTTGCAGAACGGCGGCAAAGTCCGTTTTGTCTGATTCCGTCTGTAAACGCCAGTCGAACGCATCAATCCGAATAAGATCGCGTTCCGGCATCGCCGGTGCCAGATTACGCATAAACGGCGCATATTTTTCCCGTTGACGCAGAAGCTCCGCGCTGAGCTCTTCCGAGGTTTCCAGTTTGTCGGACGCCGTCAGTTCCATTGCCGGATCGAACTCGTGCAACGGCAAGGTTATATCCGGCAATAGCTCCGGCTGCGGCGCCCGTAGCGAGCTGTCGCGCAACACCTGACGTTTTGCCGCGATCTCCGCAAAAACATCTCGTTTGGCGGAGGTAATTTTATCGGTCATGATTTGATTTTCCTATTTCATTTTTTACCGTTAAGTCGGCAATTATAAAATTTCATTCTCTCATATCTTCATTGTTCCAACAGGATACCGCCCGTCGATGGTCCTTCCGGCCAATGCAAGCTGCATCATTTCATGGTTGTAACCGTCAAACCGCACCCCCATTTGCAATTCGTAATCACCCGACGGCAGGTCGGCTGGAAACGTAAACGGAATTTCAGTGTCGATCTGTTTCCCGGCATCCCATAATACGGGATTGCCGCTGTTTTTCAGATATTGTTCCTGCCGCCAGATATAATTGCCGCGGCGCTGATCGAACAAAGCCAGTTCAACATGAAATTTCTCATAACAGGCGGCATAGCCAATATTATTCCAGTTAAATACTACCGGAACCGTTTTTCCGGCGGCCGGATTCTCCGCCAGCGCCAGCGAGTCGAGCGTCAGGAGATATCCGCACTTGCGCGCCATTTTGCGGAAACAATCTTTCTGCTGCTCAATCGTCATCAGGTCATAACGTTCCGGAAATGAATAATACCAGGAAAATATGCGTTTATCTTTAATCGGAATATCTTCGGCAACCTTTGCGATCGCCACGCCGTCGGATTCTCCACCCCGGCACCAATAACTGATCCCGTAACTTACTGCTTCGTCCAGCGCCTCGGGAAGTACAAGATTTTCGAACTGCAGCTTGGTTTTATGGCGATATTTGCGGAATATTTCAGCGACTGATTTGCATAAGTATGGCGTTGATCCTGGCTCAAAAGAGGCTCCCAAGCCGTCATATTTAAGCATTACGCCCTTTTCCGCGGCATAATCAAATACTTCCATCACATCAGCCCAGTGGTATTCCGGATATAGCGCGGCCCGGTGGATTTCTATCGATAACGGAGTATCGGGAAATGCCGCCCGGTAAATGTCTATGAACCTGATCGCGGTTTTGATATAAGTATCCATCGTAAAACCGGCTTCAATCCATGGTTCCATCGGTCCCCAGTCCCCGATGTGCATTTCTCCCCATCGTCCCATATGGGCGACCGCCACGCTTTCTATCGCCGGATTTCCATTGTAACGTTTGCCCATTTCATGAATAAGGCGTTCGGATTTCTCGATAAAAACCGGGTCCCAGTACACCGGATAACGAACCGGAAGTTTTCCAGCCAACGGTATGTTTCCGTCCAACTGGGTTACATCGCGTCGATACAAACTGATCGGATCATCAACATATTTGGCTCCGGCATCAAAAACCCATTGGGGAACTCCGGCATTATAAAATGTTCCCAGCGTATCCATTGCACGAATCTTTAAATTCACCTTGAATCCTGCGTCGATCCATGATTTAAAACATCCTTCCCATTCAGAATGATTCCATTCATAACGCCCTTCCTCCGGTTCAATAAGACACCACGGCACTTCAATGGAAATTTTATCGGTCAATCCTTCTTTGAGGAACCAGCTTTCATCCGGTACGTCAAAAAATGGAACCTTCTTACTCCGTTGAAGATAACACATTCCACACCCGCGATTGTGATAGTACGCGGGGTTCCGCTTCGGGTAAATAAGAGCATTCATCATTTTCAATCCATTCTTAATTTTGGGGAGTAATTATTTACTTCTGATAAGGAGCCATCAAAAAAAATTTGACTTTTTCCCAGACCGATTTTTTCATAATAGATACTCTAACAGTAGAGATCCCGGACAATCAGGAATCGAAATAATTGTCTCCGTCAATTCAGCTCCATTCATCAATATTTCCGATGCCTGTTCAAAGTCGTAGTACAATCTCACGATATAATCCTTATCCTTGTCAATGGCGCGTAAAGCACTCTTCATCTCTGTCAAAGGACTTTTGTGTCTGCGCAAATATACTGCAAATCCAGCTCCTGTATCAGGACGATGATATTGGTAGGCACACCATTGATCAAACGCGTCTGAAAGAGTAAGAAGCGGATAAAAATCTCCGAGGAAATAAGGACGCAATCTCTTTAATTCGGCAATCGCTGCTCTTGCTTTCTCCGTCGGAAAGTCATCGGCTCTGATATCGGAATAAGGAACTACCCCGCTTGACATAGCGCTACGAAAGGCATACGGGCTAAAACGCCAGACGGCGGCCGCATGCAATGGAACCCAGCGGGAAAGACCAACAGTCTGACATTGTGCTCCGATATCCCTGACATGTTCAGGGAATTT
>CALABZ010000378.1 GCA_937888615.1 uncultured Lentisphaeria bacterium
AGAAAATCTACAGCATGTCAGGTATCGGAGCGGGAACACTGTTCACCCTCGTTTCGTTGAGCGGCTGCCTCGGCGCGGGCGTCAGCACCGGACTGGAAGTCGGCAACACCACCGTCAACAATTTCGGCGCCGGTCCGACCGCCCGGCAGGTGGAAGCGGCCAAACCGCCCGCCGCCCCGGTTTCATCCAAACAAATCATTCTGCTGGGCGACAAGGTCGATCTGTTGCGCCTGAATCTGGTGCCGGAAGGGATTTCCGCCGATGAAAAAACCTTGAGCGGCACGATCGCGCAGGGGATAACGTCCGGGATCAGTGCCAACGACGCCCGTGTCATGTCCGGCGGCAACACCGACCTGCGGCTGACGGTTCGCCCCAAACTTACCACCATCGACCAGGCGGGCGAGTATTTCCGCATGAACTGCGATGTCGTTATCGAATTGAAGGCGGTCAATTCCGACCGGATATTCGGTTCGAAGACCATCAAGATGGTCGGCGCCCGCAAGCTCGGCAAGGAAGCCGCCATCGCCCAGTTTGACGAGCCCGCCGCCAAAGCCGCCGCCGAATGGTGCCGCAGTGAACTCAAACGCATCGCGGAGAATGATCTCGGCGTAGCGGTGCTGACGATGCAGTTGCCCTCGGTCCCGAAAGGCGACAAGCGTTCACCCGAACTGGACGCACAAAGCATCAAGGCCATCGGCGACAACCTGGCCAAGCTGCCGAATCTGGTCAGCTATGAATTTGTCGGACAGGATCAGGAAACAGGAAATTGCCAGTTCCGCGTGGCTTACTTCAAGTCCGCTTATCCGAGCGGCATTGCCAACGAGGTATCGGCGTTGATCCGTTCGATCGTCAGCCATAAATAACCAACGGAGTGTCCCATGAAAAAAATCCTTATTCTTCTGCTCACGGTCTTTTCGACCGCCATGTGGGCGCAAAGTATAGAAAACGATGACGTCCGTCAGGCGGTCTACGGCGCACTTGACCAGGCCAAGGCGGCACTGGCCGCTGCACCGTTCCAAGGCAAAACCGTGGCAATCCTGCCGATCGGCGGCGACTCCGGCGCATTGCTGGCCGGACGGCTGAAAAACATGCTGACCCAACTGGGTTTCGCCTGCGTCGAAGGCAAAGACGACCCCATGTGCGAACAAATCCTGAAGGAAGTCGCCTGGGATGAACGCAAGGACGATATCCTCGACCCCGCCACGCTGGTGAAATTCGGCAAACTGAAAGCGGCGCAGATCCTGCTTTACGGCAAGATCAACGTCATTTCGCGGACCGAAGACCGCATTTACGCGGAGCTCGAACTTCACGCCACCGATATCGCGACCAAACAGCATATCTGGGGTGGAAACTTCGCTTACCGGTTCTATAAGGGCAAGGATATCCAGGGAATCGTTTCGCTGGACAATTCGCTCCGCCAGCTCCTGAAGAAAAACTTCGAACAGGCCAAGGCGTCGCTGTCAGCGCCTGAATATGCCTCGCGGCTCTCCGGTGTGAAAACCGCCACGGTTATTCCGTTGTCCGGCGATATCGACAGTTACCTGACCGGGCTGGCCATTGAAATGCTGACCCAGACCAGCCACACGCCGAAAAATCCGGCGATTCCGTCCCTGTCGCAGGTCCGCTCGTTCATTCGTGACGGTCAGTTGCAGAGCGATGCGATTTTCTACGGAGCCGTGCGCGACCTCAGCCGCAAGGCCACTCCCGCGCTGGACACCCGTACTGAAAAAGCATTCGAGGTGAACGCCGACATCCAGTTGTTTCTGGAAAACGTCAAGACCGGCGAAATTCTCTGGAGCAAAACGATCACCATCAGCGCCCCCGAAATGGAGAAAAAAGTCCTGACCGGCCGGGAAAAGATGGAAGCCGCCACGCTGGATTCGCTGGAATCCAAAAGTAATTATATTTTCTGGTTCATCGGCGGAATCGTCGCTCTGGTCGTGATCGGGATCCTGATCGCGATTGTCCGTTCGGCCACCAATGTCCGCTGAAACTGTTATGGAGCGCGGTTCGCGCTCCATACTCCCGGACCGCCGGATTTCTTCGAC
>CALABZ010000379.1 GCA_937888615.1 uncultured Lentisphaeria bacterium
AATATTGAAGAAAAAGTAAGAGGAGCAGTAGGCGATATCTTTTTGGAAGTGCTAGAGGATGCAGGCGTTTTCAAAAATGATGCCGATTTGCACATGCTCAACGGCATATGGTCGATCCTGTCCGAACAGAACACACCGGGGCGGCAGCGGATTCTGGAGGAAAAAGCCGAAGCGGTGGCGATTGCCGCCGAACAGCTTGCGGTGGTCGAACGTGTTCCCGGATTCGATTACTTGAAACGGCTCTGGGATAACGCCATCATTGCTGCGCGTTCGATTGAGGCGTTTGTCAAGTGCGTCTGCGCCTATTTCGATGACATGGAGGCGGGACTGAAAGACGCGCCGTCCCTCGAATCCGCCATCACCGACGCCACGATCCTGCTTCAATCCCTGATCCCCGGGAACGGCGGAAGCCGCGGGGGGCTGGTGGAAAAACCGTTCACCAACGGCATGGATCACGGGTTGTTCGACGCGCTTCGTCCCATCGAAGAGGTTTACCCGGTGCCGTTGCTGTCCGTCTGTGCGAAACTGCGCGAGGAGTACCGGGCCGAATTCTACGCGCGTTCGAAGTTCCCGAACTCATATGATCTGGTCATTGCGGGCGGCATCACCGACGAATACCGTATCGGGCGCTACATGCATGCCAGCCACAGCATAATCAAAAACGGATTGCCGATGCGCTGGGCCGGAAACCGGATTTTTCCGAACGGCTTCCTCGATTTCGAATTGAAACGTCCCTGCAAAGGTTACGTTACCATTCAGGGGGAAGCGCCTTGTTTCACGGCGATTCTCGACGGTGTGCGCCATGAATGCCGGTTCGGGGATGACGGGCGCTGCCGGTTAACCCTCCAGCCCGGAAACGGACCGGTCCGGCTCCGGTTGGAAAAGGCCGGTGATTTTTACCCGGAAATCCAGGCGGTGGCGGTTTACGAGGACCGTTGAACCGGCGGCGTCAGATGATGGTGTAGCGGTATTTGCCTTTCGGGAATACCGCCGGTACCAGGACCAGCAGCAGACAGGCGAAAATCAGCGAACAGCCGTTGAAAAGAAACAGCGTCTGGTAATTGGAGAAAACCTGCGAGCCGAGCGTCCACGTGGGCGCCAGCATTCCCGAGCCCAGGATCAGGGACGACAACAGCCGCGCGCCGCCGCTGCCCAGCGAATAAAACGAACCGCAATACGCCATGCTCATGGCGCGGTTCCACGGCGTGGAGAGCCCCAGCATTTCGCTGGTGGTGGTGATCGATACCAGCGACAGCATAAAAGCGTTTACGAACAACAGCAGTGTGATCAGCGCGATATGGTACACGCTGTTGCCGCTGACCAGGAACATGGAAAGATTGATGACGATGAACGACAGGTGGCATGCCACCATCACCGGGCGGAGTTTCAGGCGGTTGATGATCAGCCCGGAGGTCAGGAAGCCGAGGATCGCCCCCGCCAGCGCCAGCGCCGAAACGATGACCACCAGGTTGGCCGGGATATTCAGCCCGTTTTTCACGTAAATGAAAGCCAGCGGCTGGGTGGAGAAACTGAAAAGATAAAGGAAGCACAGGTAGACGGAATAGCCGGACAGCGCTTTGTTGCGGATGGCGTCCCCGACGCCGACGAGGAACCGGACCGGTTCGCTTTTTTCCGACGGCTGCGGCACCTGCCAGACATGGAAAATCCGTCCCAGCAACCCCAGGGTTGCGATCAGAGTCACGGTTTGAAGCGCGAACATCGACGGCGTTTTGCCGATCAGCAGTCCGCAGATGAAGATAAAGAGCACATTGAACCCCTGCCACGAGAAGCGCATATAACCGAAAAAGCTGTGCCGTTGTTCTTTGGGCAAAATGTTGTCGAGAAAGGGAAACCAGGCGGCGTTATAGGCCGATAGAAATATCCCGTAGAGAAAAATACCAGTCAGCATGATGGCTGGTCCCGATACGCCGCCCCAGGAGGAGAATGTTACCAACAGCATGGCGCCGAAGCCCAGCAACGTAAAAGTCAGGATGGTTTTGCGATAGCCGAATTTGGCGGCCAGGAACCCCATCGGCAGCAGCATGACGGCATAGGACAGGGGAATGAGCGCGGTAGTCACCAGTGACAGAGCGGGACCGGCGTGCATTTTTTCGGCCATAATCATGATGATGGGGCTGTCGCCGATCAATCCGCTGGATAAAGCCCCGAAACAGGCGGAAAAAATGATATGCATTTTGGCAATGCCAAGCTGCCGTGGCGATAAATTCATTCTGGCCATTTTCTGGATTCCCCATAAAATAAACGTATCTGTCTAATATACCATTTGAGATGGGTATTTTCCAGACGAGCTGGAATTTTTTTGAGAAAAATAAAAAAACATGGAACATTCGCGATTCCATGAAGTCTAAACCATCAGAGTTTGTTCAAGGTTGTTTGAAAAAAGAAAGTGTGAATCCTTCTCTTTTAACCGGTATCGGATTCACCGGCGGTTGCAGTCAGCCCATCTCCTCACCCCCCTATGAATACGGCTGTAATCGTCCGGCATGTCCGATACCGGTATTTTTTTTGAATTGAAAATTGAAAATGGACAATGGGGGAGAGTTTTTTATCCTAATATCTATAAATAAATGAACCGCCGACGGACTTTAATGTATTCCGTCGGCGGCGATTGGGAAATGCAATTTCGTTCTATAAGCGTATTATGGTTTTATTCTCCATAATTTCCCATTTTCAATTTTCCGTTAGTTATTGAATGGCGGAGAATTTAGCCATGATGTCATCGCAGTAGGCGTTCAGCCCGACTACGTCCGCGCCGCAATTCAGGTACATATAACCCATATCGAGATATTCTTTCAGCGTGGCTGGGCCGCTGACCGTACCGGCGAATTTGCCGTGTTTGCGGGCGGTGTCGGCCACAAGTTTGCGGACCCGGCAGACTTCGGGGTGGTTCAGTTCGCCCGGGTGTCCAATCGCCTGCGAATAATCGCCCGGCCCGAAGAAAATGATGTCGATGCCGTCAAGGGAGCAGATTTCATCAAGCTCGGCCAGCGGCTCGGGATCTTCGATCTGGACGATCACCATACGGTTCTGGTTGCAGAATTTATGGTATTCGACGCCGGGTAAACGGCAGTACATGCCGTCGGCGTTGCCGCCGTCCCAGGGACGCAGTCCGACCGGTGCGAAGCGGGTCTGGTGGACGATGGACTTGGCTTCGCTCAGGCTCATCAGGTGCGGAACCATGATGCCGGTGGCGTTGGCTTCCAGCGGCAGGATGAAATCGCTGTAGCAGCCTTTGCTGACGCGAACGATGGTGTCGATGTCGTGGGAGTTCGCGGCCAGAATCTGGGCTTCGAAGTCGGACCAGTCACCGGGGGTGTGTTCGCGACAGATCCAGATGGCGTCGAAACCGGCATAGGCGGCGATTTCGGCCGGGCGATGGCACGTGGTGTTTAGTTTGAAGCTCAGAACGGGCTTGCCGGAACGCATTTTGTCCAGCATACGACTGCGGCGTGGTGTTTTCATGATGTTTTTCCTGAAATAGAATTTGACTTTTCGGGTTAATAGTAGTACAATACTACAAATATGTGAAATGTCAACTGGAGAAAGCCGTGAAAATTCAGAAAATCAAAAAGAAAAATACGCTGGAACAGGCCATCGAGGTCATAAAGAATTATATCGTCGCCAACAAACTGAACGAGGGCGATTCCCTGCCGCCGGAAACGGAACTGGCCGAATCGCTCGGGATCAGCCGCAACATCCTGCGC
This sequence comes from uncultured Lentisphaeria bacterium, assembly GCA_937888615.1. Classification (GTDB taxonomy): domain Bacteria; phylum Verrucomicrobiota; class Lentisphaeria; order Victivallales; family Victivallaceae; genus UBA5239. Next base: position 3,726 of record CALABZ010000379.1, read on the forward strand.
GAAGCCCTGCGTCATTACCGGACGCTCGGTATTATCGGTTCCAAACCCAAGACCGGCACATTCATCGCCCGGCTGGCCCCGGTGAACCCGTATCGCGGCTACCTGCCGTTCATCGCGGCGGACGAAAACTCCATGCGTGAGCTGGCCGAGGCCCGGATCGTGCTCGAATGCGGCGCCGCCCCCCTGATTGCCGCCCGGGCGACCACCGCGCAGATTCGCGAATTGGAGGCCATCAATGCGCGTCTTGAGGTTTCCGCCGATATCGAAAAACGCCTTGAACTTGAGATCGAACTCCATAGCGCCATGTTGCGGATTGCCGGCAACAGCATCATCAACGGGTTGATTCCGTTGCTGGTTGATTTCTTCCAACAGCGTTTGCATGCGGACAGTCCGCGCGCGCCCCGTCCGACGCCGGAAGTGAACGACGAGCACTGGCGGATTATCGACGCCATCCGGAATCACGACGGCGCGGCGCTGGCGAAACTCTTGAACGTTCACGGCAGCGATTACCTGGAGGCGTGAGGCCGCCCTGCCTGGCCGGTCGCGGCGTATCGCGCCGCGGAATACGAGGCATAAAATTTTCTCCTCAACGGGTTGGAATTCTTCATATTATGTGTGATTCACACAAGGAATTTCCTTAATCTTTCTTTGCATTGAATTTTCGTGTGTGTATATTAATCATTGAAAGCCCGAAATGCAACCCGAATGACAAGGAGAGGTATTATGGCTGATTCGAAGAAAAAACAAGTCGAAAACCGTTATCGCGGCTCTATGCCGAAGATCGGAATCCGTCCCACCATCGACGGACGCTGCTGCGGCGTGCGCGAGTCCCTCGAAGACCAAACCATGAACATGGCGAAAGCCGCCGCCGAACTGATCAGCGCCAATCTCCGCTATGTAGACGGTACGCCCGTCCAGTGCGTGATCGCCGATTCCACCATCGGACGAGTGGCCGAATCCGCCGCCTGCGCCGATAAATTTGCCCGCGAAGGCGTCTGCGCCACGCTCACCGTCACCCCCTGCTGGTGTTATGGCTCCGAAACCATGGATATGGACCCGCTGACTCCGAAAGCGGTCTGGGGATTCAACGGTACCGAACGCCCCGGCGCGGTGTACCTGGCGGCAACCCTGGCCGGTCATTCCCAGAAGGGGCTTCCGGCATTCGGCATCTATGGCCGCGATGTCAAAGACGCTTCCGACACGGCTATTCCGGATGATGTGGCCGAAAAAATCCTGCGCTTTGCCCGTGCCGCCGTCGCGGTCGGCACCATGCGCGGCAAGTCGTATCTCTCAATCGGCAGCGTGGCGATGGGGATTGCCGGTTCGATCGTGAATCCCGATTTCTTCGAAAAATACCTTGGCCTTCGCTGTGAGTCGGTGGATGAAGTCGAAATTCTCCGCCGTATCGAAGGCAAAATCTACGACGAAAAAGAATTCAAGCGCGCCCTGAAATGGACCCGCGCCAACTGCAAAGACGGCAATGACTACAACACCGTCAAAAAGACCGCCGAGCAGAAGGATCGCGACTGGGAGTTCAGCGTCAAGATGGCGATGATCTGCCGTGACCTGATGGTCGGCAACTCCGCTCTCGCCGGTGCTTTCCCGGAAGAAGCGCTGGGCCATAACGCCATTGCCGCCGGTTTCCAGGGCCAGCGCCAGTGGACCGACTTCCTGCCCAACGGCGACTTCATGGAAACCGTGCTGAACTCATCGTTTGACTGGAACGGCATTCGCGCACCGTTCGTCATGGCTACCGAAAACGATTCGCTCAATGGCGTGGCGATGCTCTTCGGCAATCTGCTGACCAATACCGCGCAGGGATTTTCCGACGTGCGCACTTATTGGAGCCCCGCCGCCGTCAAGCGTGTCACCGGGCACAAGCTGACCGGACTGGCCGCCAACGGCTTCATCCACCTGATCAATTCCGGGGCCACCACGATGGACGCCACCGGTTGCCAGAAACTCGACGGCAAGCCCGCCATGAAATCGTTCTGGGATATTTCGGAGAAAGAAGCGCAGGCCTGTCTCGACGCTACCCGCTGGGTTCCGGCCAACACCGGTTACTTCCGCGGCGGCGGTTTCTCGTCCAAGTTCCTGACCCTCGGTGCGATGCCAATCACCATGAGCCGTATCAATATGATTCACGGGCTCGGACCGGTGCTCCAGATCGCCGAAGGCTGGACCTGTGAATTGCCGGAAAAGGTCTATCAAAAGATCGACTCCCGCACCGATCCGGGCTGGCCGACCACCTGGTTTGCCCCGCGCCTGACCGGCAAAGGCTGCTTTGCCGATGTTTATTCGGTAATGGCGAATTGGGGAGCCAACCATGGTGCGTTTTCCTACGGCCATATCGGAGCCGACATGATTACGCTGGCTTCGATGCTGCGGATTCCGGTCTGCATGCACAACGTACCGGAGGAACAGGTCTACCGTCCGTCCACCTGGAGTGCGTTCGGCATGGAACAGGAAGGTGCCGACTACCGGGCCTGCCAGAATTTCGGCCCATTGTACCGCTGAAAATCAACCGTTTCCCTTTTGGGCGGCCGTCATTCGTGACGGTC
>CALABZ010000380.1 GCA_937888615.1 uncultured Lentisphaeria bacterium
GTAATCCACCTGATACTCCTCGGACCAGCGGAAACCGCTGTGGTCGCCGTATATTACCCCGCAACCGATTTCGCTGATGATCAAGGGTTTGTCTTTCGGAAAGAACTCCGCCAGTTTATCGAGCCGCCGACCGATGGCTCCCATATCGGAAACGGCGGCGTTGGTGTCGTACCAGTCCGGATAGGTGTTGACCGAAATGATGTCCATGGCCGCGATGCACTTGTCCTCCCATGGACGGCAGGTGGCAAAGGCGACGGGACGGGTGGAGTCCAACGCATGTATCGTGTCGCGCAGTCGGATGATCAACGGCAGCACGCTTTCTTTGTGACTGTCGCATTCATTGAGGAACCCCCAGATGATTACCGAAGGATGATTGAAGCTCTTCCGAACCATTTTCCGGCACTGTTCCTCCTGGCGCGCCCCGAAAAGAGGATCGTTGAGATCGGCCTCCTTATTCCCCCAGCCGAGCGCTTCCTCCCAGACCAGCAGGCCGAGCCGGTCCGCACAGGCCAAGGTGAATTCCCGCTGCGGATAATGAGAACCCCGGATGAAATTGAAGCCGTGGCGTTTCAGCGCCAACAGGTCATTCCAGATCAGCGACTCCGGCGTGGCCGGGCCGAATTCCGGGTGCGCCTCATGCCGGTTGACTCCCAGCAGTTTGACCGGACTGCCGTTCAGCAGCAGCCGCCGCCCCTGCCAGGAAAGCGTGCGAATGCCGAACTCCACCGTCCTGCCGTTGACCGTCACCCGGTGAAGATGCGGATCGTCCGGCGACCAGAAACGCCAATCCGGAACGGCCAGCGGCAGTTCTTCACTCCAGGGATAACAACGCGGAATAACCGAAATCCCAAAATCCATCCAAAAGCAATTCCGACGAATTCATAAATATACTCTCATGATAATTTTCCACTTCGAAAAGTAGAATTTATACCGAATTTGCTGATCACCTTGAACTGCGAGGGAAACACGCTCAGCATTCGCTCGACTTTTTCGTTCGGTTCATTCTTGAACATCAACGTGTTACCGGTTACGTCCACCGCCAACGCCTTTTATCCATTGCAGATTGTGCTTCATTCCGATCTCAGGTTCCGGCAATTCATCAGGGTACCAGAACTTCTCATATTCATCTGAAATGTAGCCGTTATACCCTGTTTTTTTCAATTCAGTCAACACGGGCTCCCATGCCACTGTGCCTTCCCCCATCAGGCATGACTGCTTTTTGAGCGGAGTTTTTGATTCCAGTTTCCAGTCCTTTATATGGCAATGCCTAATATATTTTGCCGCCGCTTTAACGGCGTCACTGCCTTTTTCCACGCCGGCAAGTTCCACCCAGGCGTAATCAAAAAGTATTCCGACATTATTCATATTCACGTCTTCAATAATCCGAACGGTATCCCTGACACTCATGGTAAGCGAGCCGACATGCGTCTCGATAGCAATCCCTACATCCAGTTTTGAAGCGAACTGCGCGACTTCCCTGATGCCGTTTACTGTTCGTGTCCAGTGGTCAACAAACCATATTCCCTCGGGAGCCCTGTCAGTTCCGCCATATAACCTGATAGTGGGACAGGCCAGAATATGGGCGATTTCCGCCACTCTTTTCAAATTGCTTATTACTTCAGCGCGTTTATCAGAAGTAAAATCCTGGTAATAAGACGTAAGGCATGAGAATTCAATCCCGATTTTGTCCGCTTTTTCTTTAATTTTACGAACTTCGGCATCCGTAATTGTTTCACTGTCAATCTGTCCGTCCGCGGCGATTCGGACTTCTATTCCATCATAGCCAATTTTTTTGAAAAGCTCCATTGCCTCATAGATATCAAGTTTTGGGGTTCCCATTGTATGGCCGGAAAATTTGATGCTCATTATTAATGTTCCTTATTTGATAATTTGAAAGCTCTGTCCGCAATGAATGTGGCATTCATCCCGTCTTCGGCGGTGAGCGTATTTTCTTCTTTTCCTTGAATCACATTACAAAAATGTTTCAATTCCTCAGCAAAAGCGTTTACTTTTTCGGGCTCGACTTCATGGATCGAATATTCATCGGTATGGAGTACAACCCTGTCAGGCCTTTCTATCCTGAGATACCCCTTTTCGCCAAGAAAAGTGGCGCTGAAGTCCCTGTACATAAAACTGTCTTCCAAGGCGTACATTCCCTGAAGCTGCCCGATCACTCCGCCCGAATATTCAACTGTTACATAAAACGCATCCTCTTTTTCCCAACCCATTCGATGACTGAGCTTCGAAAAAAGAATTTTTTCCGGTTTTATGCCTGCTATCCAATGAATAAGGTCAAAGTCATGGATAGAAAGCTCAAACATTGCTCCCACTTTCGGGAACCAGTTGTTCTCCGGTCTTGAGTGGTACGGCTGTTGTTTGACCGTGGAAACCGAAATAAGTTTACCTATCCGGGGCAGTAATTCCTTTGCTTTCCTGAAAACCGGTTCGTAGCGCATCTTGAAACCGACCATCAAAGTGCAGCCCTTTTCTCTCGCCAAACTTCCGAGTTCCTTACAGGTTTCAGTTTCCATGGTCAAGGGTTTTTCACAAAATACATTAAAACCTTTTTCAAGAAGGCTTTTCACTATTTTATAATGAGTCATGGGTTGAGTGGCAACGGTAACTCCGTCGATATATTTAGGAATTTTGTCAATACTGTCTAAAGCTTTTCCAGCGCATATCTCGGCTACCTTTTCAGCCCGACCAATATCCAGGTCAACACAAACTTCAACATTTACGTTTTCCATCCCTTTCAATGTTCTTGCGTGGGTCATGCCTATCCCCCCGCAACCGACAACGGCAATCTTTAACATTATCAAATCCTCCTGTTAGTCCGCTTCTGGTAAACGAAGCAAACCGTTTTTGCTCAATCAAATTAACTTACTGTGAACTGTTACCCGGAATCACTTCCGGCTTAAATGTCCTGATATTCCCGGTCAATTTATTGTCCAGTAAATCCTGCAAGGCACAGGCTACAGCTTCACTTATCTTCGCATCCGAGGTGGTGATTCGAGGCTGTAAATTACGTACCGTCGGAATATTATCATGTCCGACAAAACCGATTTTCTCAGGCACCTGGAAACCTTTCTGCATAAAGAAGAGCATCGCTTGCAACGCCAGATCATCATAATTGAAAAATATCAGGGAACTGCCTGAAACAAAGATATGCTTTCTGGCCGCAAAATACTCATAGGGAACGTCTTCTTCGCTAGCCTTCAATATTTCCAATTTCTTCCCGTGCGTCTTAAATACTTTCTTCAAACCAGCCTCCCGGTCTTTAATCACCTGGCTCGCACGGGGAAATGACCAGAGATAATAATTGTCATAATAATCGGAGTTCAGTACATGTTGCGCCAGCAGTTCTCCGCTCATCAGATTATCGGTTAAATAACAGGAACAGCCCTTAACATGGCGGTTTATCAATACGATCTTCATCCCTTCGTCAGCCAACCGCTGCAGTTGAGTATGTTCTTTATTGCTTGTCCCCATTACGAATATTGCGTCATAAATAGCAAGTTCCTTAGAAGCCAGAGTTTCATTAAGTTTCCCGGCATTAAATAACTTGGATTCAAAAATTATTTTTTCGGAAAACTGCTGCATGGCCGTATATACCTCGGACATGAAGTAGGAATTGCTCATATCCAGCCAAGGGCTGACCAATAAGACTTTTTTCTTCTTTTTTCTCCGGCCCGATAGTTCCAATGCCGCCTGCAATGGTTGATAATTCATTTTCATGGCGGTCTTCAAGATCAGCTCGGCTTTTGACTTCGAGATGCCAATTCCCGACTGTTTTTTATTCATGACCAGGGATACCGCGGTTTTGGAGACATTACAATGTTCGGCAATATCTTTTATGGTTGTTTTTTTATTTTTTTTGTCCATAATCATATAGATTTTTGTTTACGTAAACCGATTATAGTAATATATAATATATGCTGAACAGCTAAATGTCAATCCCTTTACGGAATGTTTTTCAAAAAAAACAATGTAACAGGCAGACTCGACGGCAGTCTCATAACTCGCAATGGGGGATGCCCACACGCTCGCTGCCGACTGAAAATTTCCAGCCGGCCTCGCCAAGCAAGAGTATTATTTATTGATGCTTAACGAGTTGCGAATGTATTTCGTCCGTTGGCAACGGTCGACCAGCGTGTTCCGCCGCTGGACCATGGAGGCGTTGCATCCGCCATTTTCTATTTGTGAGACTGCCGTCAGATTCGTGGTTATTTTTACCCCTTCAGGTAAAATTTAGGAGATACGCCGAAGTATTTTTTAAAAAGACGGGAAAACGTGGGAAGATCATCAAATCCCGCAATATCGGCAATCTCTTTTATACGTAATTTTCTGGAATTCAGCATTTCCGCCACCCGTAACATTTTCTGGTTGCGTATATAAGTATAAAGAGGAATTTTCAGATTTGCTTTAAAAAGTTTCCGGAAATAGTCATAAGATATCTCGTGTTCAACAGCTATTGCAGTGAAGTCGAATTCCTGAAATGGATTGGCTCTTATTTGCCGGGCAGCCATATTTATGCCAAAGGCATCATCCGCCGGGGCCTCGAACCTGGAGTCAATCGTTTCGCATGCCAAGGCGATAATATGCTCAACCTCGGCCACCATTCTGAAATAATTTCCAGTTTTATTAATCCGATAATTTTTAACGATGCTTTCAAAAATTTCATGGAACTGTTTCGGATTATTCGGATGCAGAAAATGTTTGGGGCAGGCTTCATCCAGGGCTTTAATCATTCTATCCGACCGGGGCCCAGTCATATCAATGCTGAAATGTTCCAAGCGCGACGACTCATCAATTAACGGTCTGTACCCATATTTAACCCCTGCCGGAATCCAAAACAAAGCCGGTGCATCCAACTCAAAATAATTATCATTGATTCCGATTGAAAGCTTACCGGCAGATATAAACTCAATTGAATTCCAATCCGGAAAGAAAATTGTTGCAGTAGTTCTCGGCTTTGCTGAATAATTGTGAAATATATTAAAGAATCGAAGATCATCAAAATATCTGCATTTTGCCATAATATTCAACCAATAGTTTAAATTAAATATAATACTAAATATAATACACTAAGCGGAATATTCAATACAATGAAGATTGGAAAGCGATATTTTTTCCCATAACAATCAACTTTTTGCCAGGGTTGTCATTTACAAAACATATGCATCGAATTATAATCATAGCAAGATATTAATCACTACAAAAGGAAACGCATCATAAAATGTTAAAACTTGGATATGCTGAACGAATTCTTGAAGTCCCCCTTTTTGCGGAAATGTATGGTTACGGTCCCTTTGCCGGTCGCAGAAACCTGGGCACACGTGATCCGCTTTACTGCCGGGCGGTGACATTTAACGACGGGAACAAGCGCAACATAATAATTTATACGGATACTTGTATCTCATGTGATTTACATGCCCGAACAATGCGGGCGGAACTAGCCGGCTTGCTCGGAATATCTCCAGATGGAATTATGTTTATCGCGACTCACACCCATTCCGCTCCTTTGCTCAAAATGGGATTTCCGGGTGCAGTCGGCTGGGGAGAGCCGCACCCTGAATTTCAGAAAACCTGGCGCGATGCCGTCCGAAAAACAGCTTTTGAGGCGGTCCACAGCGAAGAAGAAGTTGCGGCCAAAGCCGGTAGGGCTTTGCTTTCACAAAGGCTGGCTCATAATCGAGTTGACAAGGAAACGAATGAAACTGATCCTGATATCCGGTGGGTCAGCTTCAGCCGTAAAGACGGTTCGGTCAAGTTATTACTGCACAATCACGGCATTCACGGTATCGCCGCCGGCGGGTTAATGAAATGCTCAGCCGACTGGATGGGTGAGGCGAACCGTCTGATAGTCGAGCGTAAACTCGCGGAGCATCCGCTGTTTATTCAGGGGGCGGCAGGAGACCAGAATACGGTACGGATCGGAGATGATCCTGATTTGAATATCCGTACAATCGGCATGCAATATGTCGCCGATCTCGAAAAAAGCATTGCCTCAGACGGAATGAAGATAAATGTCGAACCAGTCCAGGCGGCGCTGAAAACCATTGAACTGCCAACCATTCAACAAACCGCCGA
>CALABZ010000381.1 GCA_937888615.1 uncultured Lentisphaeria bacterium
AAAACTCCCGGAAACGACGGGTGTTGCCGAAATCAATCGGACGGGACTTGCCGCTGAACGCCACCGGGCGCAGCTCCTGGCTGAACTCTACCGGTTCGAAATCAAGCAGTTTGTTATTGGCAATGCCGTCCCGGACGAACGCAGCGATTTCCTCCGCCGTCGGCGGCGCGGTGTTCTTCCAGTCGATATCTGCTTTCTGCTTGCGGAATTTCGCCGGGGAAAGGTGGCGGTTGTCGCGGTACATCGCATAGGTGTGAACCAGGCGGCGGGGACGGATCGAGGCTCCGAACTTCAACAGGTCCACATAGCTCTGCCACGACTGTTCCCGTTCCAGCTTGAAAAGAAGCTCGATAAACCGGGTGTAGCAGACCATGTCGTCGATCCTCGCCGATTCCGCCGGACCGGAGGATTTCGCCCGGGCCTTATCCAAAGCCCGGTACATCCGCCCCAGCAAATCGGCGTTCAGCGGACGGCGCTTGGAACCGTCGAGGAGCTGATAGAACTCACGCATTTCATTCTGTGCGCCGGGAAACGCATTCGCCAGAAAATCATCTTTCAACGCCTTGACGTCCGCTTTCGTGTTCCACAGCAAATTCGCCGCGACATAGTACCCGAGCCCGCCCGGCCCCCAGGCATCGTATGCCTCGGCCGTCATGTAACGTGCGCCCTTCTGGTGAAAATCCGGGATGGAGTCCCCCAGATATTTGAGATCGGTCCCCCTGCCCTCTCCGGGCCGGGGTCCGGCGTAATAATACTCGCGAATACCGATGACCGCGCCCTGTTTTTCCCAGCCTTCGATCAACTGGTCAACCGTCCAGCCTTCCTTGATAAATGCCGTGGCGACATTGATCACCACCTGCGGATGCACCTTGATCGAAGGCGGCGGCGAATGCATATTGTACGCATACATGCCGATAATTTTGCCGGGGAACTCGGCGTTGACCGCCTCGGCGGCGGCGTTCGCCAGCATCACCGCCCGGTCGGACGGACTGCCGAGAACGGCACAGGCCTCGCATTCGCACCAGCCGCCGCCGTCGGAGGGATCGGCGGAGAAACTCTCCCGCTTCGGGTCCTGACGGAAAGCATCCACCGCATAGTCGCAGAACAGTTTCCGCAACCCGGGATTCGAAATACACAGCTTGCTTCCTTTGCGTTCTCCCTCGCGCAGCGCGTAATATTCGGGGTGTTCCCTGAACGCATGGCGATTGCGCTGGATGAACCGCCCATAAGCGTGCCCGGTATTGACGGATACCCCGCCAAGGCGGTTCGCCGCGTTCCATTCCGCATCGTTGTCCCCGGCTTTGCGATAGTCCGGCCACAAACCCCAGCCCGGCCAGATGCGGCGGCTCAGGTAATCGGGCTCTTCCCAGACGTTCAACGATAATTCAGCGGGCGGCGCGGCCGGGGCAATCTCCCATTCCGCCGTCGGGAAATAATGACGGTAGCCGAGCTCCCGGACCAGGTCGCTCACGGCAAAAAGCGCCCCGTCCGCGGAACCGGCCCGGATGGTCAGCGCCGGTTTCGACGTCTGGATCTCATAGGACTGGGGGTTTTTGAATTTCGCAGTTTCCAGGATGATGTTGCCGTTGTCCCCGACCGGGACCTCGCAGCGATAAATTTTTCCCAATAATCCCGCCAGCCTCCGGGCGGCGGGCAACAGTTCCGGCGCTCTGGCCGTCACGGTCAGGTTTTTCATGGCAAAAGGGTCCCCGGCGGTACGCCGGTGCTCACCCGCGACAAGTCCGGAGATCACTCCGAACAGAAACACAGCGCAAAGAATTTGTTTCATATCTTTTCCTTATGATTATTTGGGTTCCGTCAAAATTTCTATAGCGAAATTACATTTATACTCAGGATTGTTCCGGCGAGAATGGGCCCCTGATTCAAAGCTCGTCGGAACCGGAGCAGCCCCAGAGAAGAACTCGGCGCATTCGAGAATGGTCCCACCGGCGGTGAGCCGTTTCGCCTTATAGGCGACCAGCGCTGTCCGTGCGCTGGACTGCGTCCGGGCAGCACCCGGCGGCAAATGAATTTTTATTGTTCATAATTTTCATATTGGTTTTGACACAATCATCACTTGCTGGACCAGCGGAGATTATTAGCGGCATTACCGGCCATGCCGCCGTCAAGGGTCGTACCGGCCGAATAAGCCAGCGAACCGTCGAACCGGACATTATTGTAGCCGAGGTGCTGCATCACCACCGACGACACGACGTAACTCGAACCGGAACTCCGGGCCATGTCGCCGACAAGTACCTGTACCGAAGGCTGGCGAAAAAGAAAACTGTTGCCGCCGCCGGGCGAAGTGATCCGGCGATTGAGCATCCGGACATTCGGGCAGGCATTCTGGTTGGGGCTGGTATCCCCATAAGCGCCGAAATACCATCCGAACCAATCCACACTGCTGCGGGTACTGGTCCCGTAAGCGACCGTATACTGGGAGAAAATGCGCTTGCTGCCGGTCGTTTCGATTTCGCCCCCGCTCTTGCCACCGAACGGATAGGTGCCGCGTCTGGCAAAATCCGGGCAAACCAGCACTTTCGCGTTTTCGCTCCCCGTCTTGGAACCGGGAAGCAGGTAGCTCCGCATAAGATCAGTCCGATAAATAAACGGCGAGTTTCCGCTGGTGCCGTAATCATTCTCCGGGCCCTGCTCCTCATTGTCGGAGCCGTAACTCAAGAATGCCATGGCAATTTGTTTCAAGTTTCCCTGACAGGCGGCCCGCCGGGCGGCCCCCTGCGCCTTGGCCAGCGCCGGCAGCAGCATCGCCGCAAGAATCGCTATAATAGCTATTACAACCAGCAATTCGATAAGTGTGAAAGTTTTCTTTTTCATAATCCATCTCCTGTTAGATATTTTTATGTTAACCAGCTGATTCTCTTTTTATAAACTTCGCCTCGATCCGGCAATGACGCCTGGGCGAGTCGGAATGATGCAAGCGGTTTACCAGCAAATCGCGGACACTCTTGCCCACTTCCTCCTCCAATCCATTGATGGAGGCAATCGGCGGCTGCATGAATCCTGCGAAATCATTGTCCCCATGCCCAATCACCGCGATATCCTCCGGCACTTTCAAACCAAAGTCCGCGGCACACCGGCACAATTGCGCCGCAGCGATGTCGCTATACGTTAAAATCGCATCCGGGCGCGTTCCCGACCGAAACGCATCCATCAGCGCATCATAATAGTTGGCGCAAGCGGGCCGACTCGGATACAGCGAGGTTTCAATATGATTCGACGCCAATCCGTACTCGCCGAAAACCGCCCTCGCGTCACGGGCATCCAGCGTCTCCACCCGTCCCAGGTAATAAATATTCCCGCGCCCCTGTCCCCGCAGATAACCGACGGCTTCGCGTATGGCCGGCCGATGATCTTCAAAGCAGCAGTCGCACTCATGCTCCACATGATCTTCACGCGTATAAAGCACCACATTTCTCAATTTTTCGAACAGGGGCGCCAGCGGGTAGAAATCTTTTCGCCACTCCGTGACAATCGCGTCTACGCGCCGGTTGACGAACTCCTGCAATACGGATTCGATGATCTTCAAATCACCGAGGCTCTCGCCGATATACGTCACGTAATTGTCCGAAAAAAGCTGTTCGGATATCCGCCGCACGATCGAACTGCCGGCGGGATTCGTCAGCAGAATGCCGACGCTCCGGGTGGGACCGCCACGCAAAACACGAGCGCTTAAATTCGGACGGTAATTCAGCTTTTCCGCCACGGCCAATACTTTCTGGCGCGTCGCCGCCGAAACCAGCGCATCACTGCGAAAAGCCCGGGTTACCGTCATGGTACTGACACCCGACAGCCTCGCCACATCCCTGATTGTTACGTCCGCATTCATCCATTGCACCAAATGTTAAGGTCAACATGTTCACGTTAACAGTATTATACAGCCAATCCTCCGATTTTGCAATACCCTGAAACAACAAATTCACGAAAATCTGTTTTCAGTATTCAAATTTCAGGAAAGGTCTTGTCTTTACGGAACGTCAGCCGGCGACCGCCATGGCGGCCAGTATTTTCAAAACAAAAAAAATATGTAGATTCCCTGGGGTCCCGGTTATAAAAACTTCACCAATATGACCACAAGAAATCTATTTTCAGCGGCAGGGGAATTTCCCCACTCAGAAAACTTCGGCAGAACTGACTTTCTGAATTTTACGGCAGAATCAGCCAGAGAGCGCAGGGAGACTGCTTTTTCAGGACAATCCGCCCTTCGGAAATTTCAACGCCAGTTCCGGCCGGTTCAAGGTTGAGTGTCTCGTCGAGAGTCAGGACGCTTCCGGGAACAAGAGCGGGACATTTGACTTCAAACACGTTTTCGCCGGTGTCATAAGCCGAAACCAGAATCGCGCATTTTCCCGCCTTGTTTTTCCCTGCGAGAATGGTAACCGTCGGATCCGGCGAGGACGCATGGACACGGTCGGGATAATCGAGCATTTTTGCAAATGCGAGAAGCGCATAATAATTCTTGTGTTTCCGGTATGGATAATGTCCGATGACGCCATAGGCGCCGCTGGAACAGGTGTAGTAATTAGCCATGTCGAGTGGGGAATCCTGCCATGCGCTCAGGACATTGGCGGCATAGCAGGCGCCTTCGATTCCGTTATACCCGTGTACCCCTTCCCATTCATAGATTTCGCCGCATGCCGGATGCCATTCATTCAGATGCAGTTCCGTCTCCTGAAATCCGAACCGGTCGAGAACGCCGCGCATTCTGGCCGGTTCCTTCTGGAGTGCCAGAATATCTTTCGGATAACAGTGCCATGAATAGAAGTCGAGCGGCGCATTCTCTTTTTTGCACCATTCGAGGAATTTGTCGGCATAAACGAGCGGAGCCGTGCCGTGTTCGGGACAGCTCAGCGCCGGACCGCCGATTTTCACATATGGGAACCGGGCCTTGATCGCCTTTGCCGCCCGGCAGTAAAGTTCAAAGTAAAGTTCATCCGCGCCGCTCCACTGATGCGGTTTCGCATTCGGTTCGTTCCAGATTTCCCAGTGAATGATCTTCCACGAGAACCCATTGTTCCAGCCTTCGTTGTAATGACGTATAATGTTGGTGCAGATACGGATCCATTTGTCGTAATCTTCGGGCGGGAAAGCATAGTAGTTGTCGAGGCTGTGTTCGATGCTGGGACCGAGACGGTAGAGGATGTCTGTTCCGCACTCGCGGATGTTCCGGATGTAGTCATCCGTCTGTTTGAAGTAGTAGTTGTCCGGATTGTTTTCATCGGCCTTCCAGTTGCCGAAAATGTGCTGGATATCGACAAGACGCATTCCGGGATTGAAGAGCGGAGCGTCGTGGAGCCGCGCCAGAGGAACTTTCAGAGCGCGAAAATCGTCATTTTCATTGTAGTTCCTCCGGTTGGAAAGATTCGGTCCGAGATTGGAACCGTTGATTGCGCGGATCGTGCCGCTGGATTGCGTAAAGTCAAGGTTCAGTTTCATGTTGCTCCTTTTATTTCAACTCATGAATTTCTGCTTTTGTGATCGTGACCGGGCTATTTCCCGGAATCCCAACAGCAAATGCCAGATATGCCGCTTTTTCAGGAACTTTCACCCGCAGTTCCGCCGGATGCCCGCCGGAAATCCGCCGCAGGCAAAAACCACGGAACAGGCGAGAGCAAGAAAATACTTCATTTTGATCAATCCTGAGTCTATTTTCGGTTTTGTCAAAACTTTTATAGTAAAATTATATTTATGCATTTGTTGCTTATAGAGATAACACCAATTTTCATTCCCTTCTCCCACTGGATGCCGAAAATTAAACAGGCTTTATCCTAAACTTTAAGATTTACGGTGTACTAGAGTGTTTTCACCTCAACTTTGACTGCGTCACCACTTCCCTCCACGTCAAACTTAAGCACTCCGTTCTTCCCCACCTCCATCTCTTTGGTGGTTTCCCCGATTGTGACCATGATTCTGCAACCGGGAGTGATACTCAGCGCACCGTTGGCGATTTGCACTTTCGCTTCCCCGGATGTCTTCAAGTTGAAAATCAGAGCCTTTGAACTATAGCTTACTCCGCTGACATTTGCCGCATCCGTCTTGGGTTCAATGATTACCGGCAAGCGCTCCAGAACTAGCGCTTCTCCTTCCGTCAGCTCCACTTTCGTCCGCGCCTCATCGCGGGTGACGATTGTCGGAAAATCTTTGCCGGTCAGTTTCCCGTTCTTGTCGAAATGTCTGACTTGGGACAGACAACGTTTGCCCACCCAACCATAATTTCCGGAGTGGACAGTGATAATGCGTTCTTGTCCAAGCATATATCCGGCGTGAAGTTCGATCGGTGTGAACGGGAATACATAGCGCGAAAAGTCATAATCATAGTAGCTGATTCTGGTGCCGACCAGCAAGGTGGCCATTTTGATGGCACGTATCCAGTTGCCGAAGTCCTTACGATGGCCGGCATAGCCCAATGGACTATCCAGATTACCCAGGTAGTGCCAGCTGTCATTGTGCTGGATCTCAACCATACGCTGCATTTTCTTTAACAGTAATTTCTTAGTACAAGCCGGACTATTACCGAGGAGGTTTCCGCCAAGCGACCGTACTTTGTCTATCACAGCCAGGCGAAATTTTTCGCCGATTATGGTACCAATGGCAATAGTGCGTTCAATAGTGTATTTTTCGGTAAGAATACAAGAGTATCCATCCCACATATTATAGGTAATTTGCGGGACGTTATAGTTCTCTAATTCCATATCATCCCAATATAAACCGTCACATTTTAGTTCATCCATATAGTATTTTACCGCTTTAAGCATTGTCTGACCAAAGCTGTTCTCCAGAGTAGGGATGACACAATATGATGGGAAAAAATCTCCGCCAAAAGTGCTTGAACGCGGATTGCCATCCGAGGAGACAATCAAACTGTCGTGGAAACGTTTTCGCCCCTCTTCAGAAGAATCGCGGAAGGTATTGTAATAATTGTAGACTTTGATATCAGGCACAGCTTTATGGATTCTCTGTTTCACCCGGCGCAGACGGTCGCGGTAATCAGCCCAGAATGGGTCAAGTACTCCGGCGCCGAATGCTACGTGTTTCGGAATTTCCTTTTCGCGGATGAAATCAATCCATCCACCGCAACAGTTAACATACTTGACTCCCTGGTTTATGTATTGCTTGCGAAGATAATCAAACGGAGTATCAAGGATGACTTCCGGCTTGTAGAAAAACGACCAGGCACCTTCCACCGTAAAGTTTGCACCCCAATCCTGCCGTACGAGGTTGATGAAATCATAATAATCATTTGTAGCGACAGGATAAACAGACCACTTCAAGGTGTATGAACCGCCCGGTTTCAGGCAAAGTTTTTCGGTTCGGATACCGGCAGTTTTAGCATCACAGAAAAGCGTTGCCTGGTTGCGGAAGACATCGTCTTCACAGATCAGTCCTAAACCAAAATCCTTAAGCTGAGCATAAACACTGGGATTTGACGGGGCATAGTATTCATTAAGTATAGGATCAGGGTTGCCAGCCAACCGCACATCAGCCTGCTTACCCTTGAGAGAAACCTCCGAGCGCACCAGCATTCCGAGCTTCTGATCACGGTGAAGGTTGGTAATCTCTTCAGACACCTCCACCTTGCGCGCTGTGAAACGAACGGTACGACACAGTCTATAATCCGGCCCTTCACCAATAACCTGTCCCCCCGTAGCGGTTGGCTTGACTTTGATTGTCCACCCTTTTTGTCCAGACTCCGGTTTA
>CALABZ010000382.1 GCA_937888615.1 uncultured Lentisphaeria bacterium
TCGCGGTGGATGATCTGCCGTTCATGGGCGTAGTCGAGGGCGGAGGCGATTTGACGGATGATCGGCAGGACGGCCGGCAGCGTCAGCGTTCCTTCGCGGCGTTGGGCGCGCAACCAGCGGCTGAGCTCCTGCCCCTCGACACATTCCATGATCAGGTAGTAATTACCGTTTCGTGGATCGCGTTCCAGATTCTTATAGGCGGCGATATTCGGATGGTGGAGTTTTTCCACCAGTTGAAAGTTGTCCCGGATATCTTCCATCTCAAGGCTGTTGTGGGAGAGTTCCGGCGGCAGGGCTTTCAAGGCGATCTGGATGCCGGATACTTCGTCAAAACATTTATAGACGACGCCCATGCCCCCTTGTCCCAGTTCCGCCAGCACTTTATAGCGGTCGAGGATCAATTCGCCGACTGCGAACCGGTTCTCTTTTTGGTCATCCCCGAAACGCTGGGGCGCGATTGTTTTATTGATATCAGCCATTTTCAAGATTTCCTTTTCTGATCCTGATTCTCTGCATGAATTTCACAGTATTGCGCATTTTTCAATTCCACGCAATTACGGCAGAGCGGCAATCCGCATACTTTGCATTGTCCGGCAATCGACAAACTGCTAAAATAACTCTTGCCGCAAAGCGAACAGGTTACGGCGGCTACTTCTTTTTTGACCAGCTCGCGTTGACGCTGAAAATATGTTTCGAGGTCGTGGTCGGTGACTCGGTAGACTCTTCCCACCCGGAGTGCTTCCAGTTCGCCGGTACGGACCAGCTTGTACACCGACTGGTAGGCAATGCCCAGCTTGTTGGCAATCTCCTCCAGAGAGTAGAATTTGGTATTCTCGATCATTAGGATTGATCCCCGTCGCGGTTGTTGCGCGAATAATATTTCTTCCAGGCCCGGTTGGAGAAGTCGGGACGCTCGCGCTTTTGTTCATGTTCTTTGGATTCGCGGACTTCCGCCGCGATTCCGAGGTGGTCGTGATTATTTTCCGCCGGACGGCGTACCGCGGCCACCAGATTGTCCGTATACGTTTTCTGGAGCTGGATAACCTCCATGATACCCGACTCTCCGGGCGATATGCCTGCGCTATTCGCTTTTTCCTCGGCGATCTGCTTAAGTCCTTGGCGAACCAGATGAAAAATGATGGTCCAACCGATGATTCCGAGAATGATGTGCTTGTCTAAGGGCGTGATGATGTGAATACCCCACGAGGCGTTCCAGACCATATGCAGGGCGACGGCTGCCAGAAAGGTCCGGAGAAAACGCATATCCAGAAGCATTCCTGCTTCAAATTTACGCCCTCCCTTGACCAACCACAACCCCGCCGCCGCCATAGCGGTCCAGATGATATGGGAAAATGGCGATACCAGCCCGCGGGTGATGATATTATTGATCATTCCTTGATCTGTCTGAGCGGCGATCTGGGCGAAAACCGTCTGCAAAGTAGTCATGACGGCTTTGGCTCCTCCCGCTTTTGCCGCGTCGCCGGCGGCCTGCTGAATTGCGGCGGCATGGTCCACCGAGACAGCAATAATCTGGACAACCAGAGTCCCCAAGGCGTATCCGGCCGATTCGAAAATGGCAAAACCGGCCCCGATGGCGGCCCCGAACAGCAGGCCGTTCAGCATATAAGGATAGCGCAGGCGGTTGATTACCAGCATGAGCGCCAGCAATTTGCCGCTTTCTTCCGCAATCCCGGCGACGGACGCCCCCAGCCAGCCGAGGCCGAGCGCGGCGGTCAGCTTGAACATGAACAGCGAGTACAGCAAGGCGACCACGCCGCCGAATACCAGCAGTTTGGCGACAAGGTACATGGAAACATTGCGCCTGACATTCATTTCAAAGAAGAAAATCAGAACGCTGAACGGAATCGCCATCGTTCCGACGATGATCAGCCCCGGCAGCAGATTCACCGGGTGAAATTCGTTCCAGCAGAAGAGCAGGATCAGGTAAGTCACCAGCGAGATTCCAAATACCCGTACAAATGCCCATGGCTTTGGACAGCCGGTATTCACATTTTCAATACTGGGTATATTCCCGATGGTTCCCGCAGCCCAATGTTGTTCCAACTCTTCCTCTGAATGTTTACTGAAAGCATCTGTAAAGAGCTCTTTCCAGGAAAAGTTCCTGGTCTCAACACTTTCCTGATTCCGCATATTGACCTCCGTAATTAAATATAATTCCATCCCGATAATCCGTGTTTATAAATATTATATCATGAAAATATAAAAATAAAATACTGAAAATATAAAAAAATATAAAAAAAATAAATAAATAGTATTAAATATAAAATAAAAATAATTATTATAAATAGAGTTTGCTATGGCAGCACCTGCCCGCAGGCGCAAGGGGAAAACATGCCGTTTCACGCTATATTTCAGGGGTTGTTGGACATGAATACATCATACCGTCATAAGATTTTCAATAATATTCCCGGTAATATCCCGTTCAAGGATCTATACACAGATTCTTTCCGAAAATCGGTCCAAGCTTGGGGAGAAGCGCACAAGGATCCATACACTGATTCTTTCAAAAAATCGGTCCAAGCTTTGGGGGAAGCGCAGTTTTTAGAAAGTGCCAGATGGTCCCCACTGAGCGCTTTCACAAATTCGACCCGACCGGGAGCTCCGGAGCAGGGACTACTATAGTCAATCGAAATTCTGCCGCTTTTCAAGCCAACTTTTTCCAAATGTGCGCAATTTTCAGGACGTTATCCCAGCTTTTGGGGATAACCGCAAACAGCAACAAATACGAATATCCGCTTCCTTTGATTTGCGAAAAAGGGGCCAACCTGCTGAAGTTTCATTACTTCAGCAACTTGACCCCCTTTTTCCCCTTGAGTTTTTCGTCACAAGATTCTATGATGACGAAAAACCAAAAGACCGGAG
>CALABZ010000383.1 GCA_937888615.1 uncultured Lentisphaeria bacterium
TGGACCGCGTCCGGGCAGCACCCGGCGGCAAATGAATTTTTATTTTTCATAATTTTCATATTATCTTTGGCTCTGCCAACCCGATGACTAACGCCCTTCCGCCCACACCGCCGGTCTCTGCCTGATTATTTTATATCATGTTTGAGATTTTATAAAATAATATAAGATTATATAAAATGCATTATTTTTTATAAAATCAAAAAAAAGAAGATATTGACATTGCGGAATTTCACGATACAATATATCATATGAAAATTATTTTCAGGAAAGATATCGGATTATGATAACAGCACAAACGAAAACTGAAATGCCGCGGGAACGATCAGAGATCACCTTCAAGAAAATGGCATATGATTATATATACACAGAGATTGCCAAAGGGCATTATGCTCCCGGAGAAAGAATCGCGGCAAAAAGCATTGCCGACAAGATCGGCGTATCCCTGGCGCCAGTGCGCGAAGCCATCATGGATCTGGCGAACAGCGGACTGATCGAATACCGTCCCCACGCCGGGGCCGTGGTGCGGAACATCTCCAAACGTGAGCTTGTTCAGCATTTGAAACTGCGCATTCTCGTAGAGCCGTTCGCCGCCGGCGAGGCGGCCAAGTACGCCACCAATCAGGATCTGGTCAATATCGAAAAAGCTTATGAATACATGCAGCATATCGCGGATAAGATTGAGCAGACCAGCGATCCGAAGGAACTGCAGGAAAACTTCATGCGCTTCAACCATGCCGATATGTGTTTTCACCTGGAAGTCCTGAAATCCACGAAGAACAAGGCTCTTTTCAGGTTCGGACAGCTCCTCATGGATTCATTCTACCTGAGCGGGATAACAAATGCCAGCAGGAATATTTCGTTTGAATCCTATACGGAAAGCCTGGAGTCCCACTTTGCGATCCTGCGGGCTTTGCTCAAACATGCGCCCCAGTTGGCGGAAGAGGCGATGAGGTACAGTCTCAGTCTGGGGCAATTCAATATTCCCGAAGCCGACCTGGAAAAAGAGTTGAAAGAGGTAAACCCGCATAGCATTGACAATGAAATCATTCATGATATTTTAGCTTAAACATTCATATATCCATAATGTCCATCCCCAACGAAAAAAGGGCAACGATATGAAAGAGAGATTCATTATTATTTCAATCCCTGAAGCAACCGTTTAACAATTCGCACATTCGGTTTATAAGCCATAATAGTATACGCCTATGTTTCACCTTTTTGCAACCCAGAATTCTTTATTTCTATAACTTTGAATAGTACCGGGATTGCTGTGCCCGTCACAAAACATAGCATTTGTCCAGTCGCTATGGCGCTGGTCTAATAGCGGATAAGCCGAAGAATTGGTGGGGTAATTGGAGAATGTGACATAGTAAGTTGAATCCGCAAACAAAATTGTCTTTGACGGAGAAGATATCTGCCCGTTTTTCACATAAGTGGCAGCCCCGGTAAGTCCAAATCCTCCAACGTAATAATAGTTATAAGCATACGGGAAATGGGTTGCCAAGTACCAGTCTGCCTGACGATAAGAAGCATTCAGCTATAAAAAATCAAAAATAAAATTTCCTCACCTCAATCTTTTTCTGTGTCTGTCTGAAAAGAGCGCATTTCCGAAAAGTGCTATGTCACATTGTTCAGCCATCCGGGGAAAGACGTTCTGGCGTTTGTTTCGAACCTGAGCCGTGAACAGCAGACCGTCGAAGTAAAGCTGAATCTCGCCAAGCTCGGGCTGAACGGCAAAGCATTGAAAGCCGTCGATCCGCTGACCGAAAAGCCGGTGGCAATCAGCGCGGACGGCAAAATCGCCGTGCCGCTGGCCTCCGAAGACTGGGTTTACCTGTGGATCAGCAGCAAGTAAGAATCGAAGCAAGAAACATAAGGAATTGAAAATGATCGGGGGGCTCCACGCCGTACAACATGCTGCGCGGCTGGGTACGCCATATCGTCACGCCCGATCACCCGGACCTGGTGCTGGTCTACAACTTCGGCTCCAGCCGGAACATGGAAAAACTGCTGACGGAACTGCGTTCTCATACGACAGCCGATATTATCGTAGGTTCACTGCACTGGTGCAGGAAGCACCAGAAAGCCTGGCCCGATCCCGAAACGCCGATAGGAGGGCATATCGACCCGAAAACCCTGCGGGCCGTGTGCCAAAAGTATGGGGTGGAATTCATCGAAACCCGCCGCGACATCACGGCTTACATGCTGGAAAACAACCTGAAAATCGCCGATATGCTGGTGGACAGTGTGCACCAAAGCCCCTACATGGCGAAAATGATCAACGATTCCATCGCCGCCCATTTCAACGCCAAGGCCCGTTTCTCATACGACCCGCGTTCCCGCGAAAGGCGCATTGAAGCCAAAATCCCGAACGGTCGGGACAAGGAATTGGCTATTGAGTTCACCGGCAGTATCACGGGACCGGACGGCAAAGGCAACGCCTTCCAACCATTCACCGGAAAATCGGGACAGATCACGATTCCGCCCGACCTCTGGCGGCTGGCGAACACCAACAAGGCCGGTGACTCCTTCACATTCGAGGTCAAACACAGCGTCGCCGACCGCATTTATTTCAAGGGAACGCCCGGTAAATTCCGCGTTTGCGTGGCCGACAACCTGCCGAACAAACCCCATAAACTCATACTGAAAACGCAGGACGGGGGCAAAGTGATTATCGACGCTTTCGATATTTTCGAGCCGCCGTTGAAAAGCGGAGACGCCAACCAATGAAAATGAAGCATATCAGCTATAATATGAAAGATATGAAAAATAAAAATTCTTTCGGCATTGAGCAGGAAAAGTTTTGACCGAACCATATAAGCAGAAAGGAACCACCATGACGATCAAGATTGATACTCAAATTATCAGCAACGGTTATGATCGCAAAAGCTGCTGGACTCACGCCCGCCCCGGAGCGATATCCGGGGCTTCGCCCGGCGTAGTCGTCACCATGCAGAAGCTGGATATCAGCAACGACGACACCGGCAACGCGGTCTGGCTTGACGGCCATGT
>CALABZ010000384.1 GCA_937888615.1 uncultured Lentisphaeria bacterium
GGTTCAAAAGCAAGCCGTGGAGATAGCGAATCTCCAAACAGCCCTGGCAACGGCCAGGGCTGAAATAGCCACCCTGAAATCCGAAAACGCTACGCTGAAAACAGAGAACGCCGCCCTGAGAGGGCAAATCGCCAAACTTGAATCCGAAAATGCCTGGCTGAAACGTCAAGTTTTTGGCTCCAAATCGGAACGGTTCATTCCGGGAGTTGATCAATCGGCCCTGTTACCGGGGTTTGAAGAAGAGCCGGACCCGCCGCCGGAGTTACAGGCCGTCTCCGAACATAGTCGTAAAGTCCGTGAAAAAAACGGCTGGGAACAGATTCCGGCAGATATTCCGAGGGAGGACCGGATCATTGATGTCCCGGAGGAAAAACGGCCGGGAATGGTATTGATCGGTTATGAGGATTCCGAACGTCTGGCGGTCCGCAGCGGGCTTTACGTGATCCGTTACCGGCGGGCCAAGTATGCGGATCCGAAGGATGCGCTCCGGGGTGTCGGCGGGCGGGCAAAATGGCCGCGTAGCAGGCGTGTAAAATGGCCGTCAAAATGGCAAATTTGCGATAAAGGCAAGGAACTCCCCCTGCGGCGCCTGTCGCAGGCGCCGCAGCAGAGAGTCTATCAGTTTTGAGCTTGATTAGTAATGTTGTAGGGATGAGAAACTGCGAATACCTTGAGTCGATAGGGCAAGTCGTGTCGAGAGTTATGAATCTTGTCGAACCGGCGGCGCCGTAACCACAGCGTTAGTGGGGATGGCATCAGCACCGGGCATGTTTTTCATAGTAGCTGACCTTAAACTTGTCGCAGTTTCCTCTGTTTTCTTTGCCTCCTGTGGTTGAAAAAGCAGAATGCCGTGTTATTTTTGTTTAGAGTTAATCCGATAGCTTGAGCCCTCGATGGTAATGACCTCACAATGGTGAAGAATGCGGTCGAGGATGGCGCTTGTGAGAGCGGCGTCATTATTGAAAACTTTGATCCAGTCTTTGAAGGCAATATTGCTGGTCAAGATAATGCTGCCGGTTTCGTATCTGGCACTGATGACCTGGAAAAGGAAGTTAGCTTCGAGTTGACCGATGGGTAAGTAGCCAATTTCATCGATGATCAAAATTTCTGGTCTCCGGTACGTTTTGAGCGCGGCAACGATGTTACCGGCACTTTGTGCGGCAACCAGGTGATTGATGATATTGGCAGCGGTTTCAAAAAGAACGGTATAACCTTTTTCGCAGGCGTGAATACCGAGTGCCCCGGCAAGATGGCTCTTGCCGGTCCCTACGGTGCCGAGGAAAGCTACGTTGCCTTTTTTGCCGACGAAGTCGAGGTTGAATGTATAGCGTACAAGTTCCTCGTTGATTTTGGTCGGATAAGTCCAGTCAAAGGCGGCGCTGGTTTTCTTCGAGGGGAAATGTGCCTGCTGAATACGTCTGGCAATGGCCCGCTCCCGTTTTCCGGCGACCTCGCCGGCAATGGCCAGTTCAAAGAATTCCGGGAGTGGGATATTTTTCTTGACGGCGGCGGTCAGAAGGTTTTGGTGCTCGTCCCGGAGGTACGGCAAACTGAGATAGTCGAGGCTGTTTCTGAGTTCATCTGCATCCATAAGTATGTGTCCTGCTTAGAGTTAGTAAATATCGAGATTGGGGTCGGCGACTTCGATATCGAGATTATCGGCGCCGCGGGTGACATGGAGATGGCCGAGGGCATTATCGACCGGCTTGCTTTTTTGCCAGAGAATGATCTCCACATAATCGGCGCCGAAAACCTGGTTTTCGACGGCGGTTTCAAGCGCCGCGACCAGCTTATCGCGGCCGTATTTATCGGCAAGGAGGAGGATCTTCTTCATCTGGATGTCGGGAGCGTCAAGCCGTTGGTTGAGATGCTCCAGCATAGTGGCGGCGCTTGCGCCAAGCGCCAGGAAATCGGACTTCAAATTCTGCCTTGCAGCGGTCTTACGTTCAAGAAGCATCATTTTGACATGGGCAGGGTCGACCACGGCATTTCCTTTGGAATAATCCCGAAGGTGAACCGCCACCAGTTTATCCTCATGGTAGATAAGAACTTTCTTCTCGGTCATGCGGACGGTAACGTCCTTATAAGCGTATTTTTCCGGAACGCTGTAGCGATTACCGTCGCAACTGATCCGGCACATGGAGTCAACGGTGCGGTTCAGCACCCGCGCACAGTCATAGCGATTCTCATTCAAGGGGAGAAGCGCCGCCTTTTCCGCATTGTTGAAAAGTTCGAGAGGCTGCTTGCGGGTAGTTCCGTGGATGCGGACATTGGCCACTTCGGAGAGCCAGATTTGCAGGGCATGTTTCGCCTCGTCGAGACTGGTAAATTTGGAGCCGTTAAAAAAACTCTTTTTTATATAGCCCACTCCTCTCTCGATCCGACCTTTTTCCTGGGCTTGGTAGACGTTACAAGCCCACGGCAGCGTTCCGTAATGTTGACAAAAGTTCAGAAATTCCCGGTTGTAGACAACAGGACCGTACGCGCGATGGGAATCAACGGCGCCGCGGAAATTATCCACAATCAGTTTCCGAGGGACACCCCCGAAAAACTCGAACCCGTTGGCGATTCCTGCCATAGTGAATTCCTGTTTTTCGCTGGGAATAAGTTCAGCATACAACATCCGCGAATGGCACAGCACCATGGCCAGCACTTTCAACTGGATGCGCTGCCCCTGATACTGGATCAGGCCGCAGTCCCCGAAGTCAATCTGCATGGCTTCGCCCGGCTCGAAATTCAGTTCGAGGAATGTCCGGCGGCTTTTGGGGCGGGTCTGTGCCAAATACCGCCTCACCACATCGACGCTCCCTTTGAACCCGTACTGCCGCAGTTTCCGGTGCAACTGGGTTCCGGTGAGTGTAGGCGTCTCGCCCAGAAGCGCATCGATCTTCTGTGCGTATTCATTGATCACTTTGTGGCAAATCCGGTTCATTTTCACCGGAAAGAAATCCTCGTTCCACCAGTTCCGGACGGTGCGTTCCGGGATGCCCAGCCTCTGGCCGATTTGCTTCGAATCCAGCCCGTCAAATGTTCGCAGGCTCCGCAGCTTCATAAATAGTTCATTGGTCATTTTCATCGCGTTCACCTTTCTTTTCCTGTTCAATTTCCAGCACCTGATAAAGCGGCGCTTCCCAGGCAATCAGGTCCGCATTCGTCAACCCTTCCCGCGCCGATTCCAAGCGACCTCGCGACCACCCCAGCAACGAGCAGACCAGCCCGTCTCCGTAATAAGAAAGCCCCTCTCCGTCCGCGGCACAGAGCAGCACCAAGTACAGCGCCAGCGAGTCGCTGGAGCACTTCCGGATGTGTCCTTCACGCAGAACACGATGATCCACCCAGCCGAATCCATTCGGAATCCGCCTGAGACGATGCGATACCAACGGCATCTTGTCCACCATTTTCGCCTCCATGGGTTATGGGTTGTTTTTACGGATTTTCATCCGCTTACACCATAATCTACCGTGGCGCCGCCAACGGCTCAAGACCTTGTGAGATTTTCTTGTTTTACCGTTGTTTTCGTGGCTTTATGTTTTTGCAACTATCTGATTACTAATCCATTTCACTTTACCCCTGTGAGATTTTCCCGCGGCGCCTGTGAGATTTTTTGCCGTTTAACCATCCGGAAAGATGGTTTGAGGAACCACCGGCGCCGGGGAAATTTGCAATTCACTGCCCAATGAACAAAAGCGCGAATAGGTTTCGTCCACATCCTCTTTGGTCGGATATCCCAGAGAACGAATAAATCCCATTATACACAACTGAATACCATTAAGTTTCTCGTTGATTTCCGCTTTCATCCGCCTCACGCTATTGCGGCGCTGCCTGCCGGCCTTGTCCGGCGCCACGCCCCCCTGGCGCTGTTTTCTGGCCTCACGGCATGCCTTCTGCCGGGCACATTCCGCCAGGCGCGTCTCTTCCGACGACATCAAACGGCAATAACGGACCCGATGCCTCAAGTTGTCCCGCGCCTTCCGGCATTCCGGACATTTGCAATAACACTGATCCAGCTCATGCCCCGCCGTCGGATAGAACTTCGCTCCGCAACAGAGGCAATGCTTATAGCCTTTCCCGTCGCCGCCATACAGGAGCTGCGATTCCTTGCGCAAAGAACGCGGCATTCCCCCTTCCTTGAAAGCCTGCTCCATCCAAGCTTTATTGATTTGCAGGGGCGATTCAGGTTGATGCTTGCATTTTTCCATTTCGGGGTTATTTTTACTCATGCGGTTCCTTTTGTTCTGGAGAGGGGTGTAAATCCATAATTTACACCAAGATGCAAAAGAAACCGCTCTTTTTTAATCCCATCGCTTCAAATGGATGAAAAAGATAAGGGAAGAAAAAGGCGCAGACGAAAACTATCTCTACCAGTGAAGTCGGGAACGAAAAACAAGAAAATTCGAAGAAAATTCAAAAAAATCGAAGCAGACTGAAAAATACGGAAGAAAATCCAGAAACTATCTCTTTTTACGCGGCCATTTTACACGCTCGTGTTACGGCCATCCTGCCCGCCCGGTGACACCGGGGTGTGGTAACCGCGCCGGCGCCCGGAGATTTTTTCAACAGCCCGAGCGGCAGAACCAAATACGATGTCTCCATTGCGGCGAAGGTCATCGCCGACAAGACCGAGAATTGGATTCCTCTGGAACGCCAGTCGAAAATCTTCGGCGGCGAAGGGGTTCCGATCGCGCCGTCCACGCTCGAACACCTGTTCAAAAACGGCGCCGCAAGTCTCTCCATACTCTATTCGCGAATGATCGAACTGATCATGGCATGCGAAATTCTCCATGTCGATGAAACGTTCCTGAAGTTGATTGTCCCGGGCAACGGCAAATGTAAAAATGCCTATCTCTGGTGCCGGATGACCGGGATCGGTCCTCCCATGCTTGCGTTTCATTTTTCGCCATCGCGCTCCCGGGATGTGGCTGAAGCCCTGCTGGGGGACTATTCCGGCACCATCATTCGCGATTCCTATATCGGCTATCACGAACTTTCCTGCGAGGCGGCCTGCTGTTGGGCACACCTGCGGCGTCGGGCATTCGAGGCGCATAAGGCCGGTTTTGTCAAAGCCGCGCCGTTGCTCA
>CALABZ010000385.1 GCA_937888615.1 uncultured Lentisphaeria bacterium
CACCGAGCGTTTTGCCGTCGCGACGAACTTTGAATTCTATTTTGCCGTCCGGGGCTTCGGCAAAACCCGCGACTTCATTAACCGGTTTTGTTTCATAAATACCGTCGTGGTAAGCGGGGGAGGTGATAACCATATGCACGGTTTCCACCGGATCAATGACCTTTTCCTTCAGGCTTTTCAAGCGGAATGCTACAAGGCTGCCATCGGTCACGCCCATGCTGATATCAATCGTACCTTTGTGATTTTCGGGCACTTTGAATACAAATTTCTTGGGAATGAAACTATGGTTCATCACATCGTCCCAGGT
Source organism: uncultured Lentisphaeria bacterium (assembly GCA_937888615.1). GTDB lineage: Bacteria > Verrucomicrobiota > Lentisphaeria > Victivallales > Victivallaceae > UBA5239. The sequence goes on from CALABZ010000385.1 coordinate 308, forward strand.
GGAACGGATCACTTCCGAACCGTCTTTCAGGTCGATCCGCACATCGAAAAAGTGCATGATCCCGGTGCTGTCCTTGGCGGCAAGTCCTTCGCCCTTGACATCATATTCCAACTCATAATATTTGCCGGGTTCTACTTTGAGGCCGGGAGCGGTTGCGCCGGGGATGTAGTTGCTGACATAGCTGACAATGACGGTCGGGACATCGTCGAGCGTTTTAGCAACACGACTGTCGCCTTTCAACTGGATGGGAACGCCGAGCATGGTCAACGTATCCGCTTTGACCGCAGCCATGGTCGGAGCCGGAGCATCCGCCGCGACGGCTTCAATGGCAAGATTGCGGAACGAAACCTCGTCGTCGGCCGGGTTATTCAACACCAGTTGCTTCCTGCTGTCGGCTTCAGCCGGAGTAAAATCGAAATAAACCGGCGTCCAATCGGTGGGGGCATTCTGTACGGAGCTTCGACCAAAAGTCTTGCGCGTTCCTCCGCCGATAATTTCTTCCGCGTAAAAACGGTATTTGGCTTTTGATGCGCCTTTCACTTCCGCAGAGAAGCGGTAATTCTTACCCGGCTCCAGTGTCAGCGGTACCTGAATCAGAAACGGCGCGTCTTCGTTCGTTTTCTTGAGCGTAGCCGTTCCGTCAGAGAACGTGACTGCGCCGTCGCCGCCGCGAACCGTCCAATATTTCGGGGTCCCGTCCTTATTGGTTTCGGCAAAATTCAAGTTGAGTCCCGGCTTCACCTCGTGAACGGTGAGACTCAGGTCTTTCAATTCGATCTTGCCGTCGCCACGGGTATGAAAAACAAGTTTCGGCTGAATTCCTTCCGGGTTCAATTTTATAGCCAGCGTCCGCTGCTGCCATTCAGCGGGGGCTTTTTGCCAGACCGCTCCGATTGCGGTCATTTTTTTGCCAAAGGAATATTCGACATAGGTCCGATAGGTGCCCTGACCCTTTACGGAATATTTGAGCTGGTATTGCTCCTGGTCGTTCAAGGGTAAATTGCGCTGGATCAGGTAGATGTCGGATGCCCCCGCCTCGGCGTTGAGGATCATGATTCCGTTTTGAGCCTTGAACCCGGCGGCGTTTGTCGTCCGGACTTCCCAGCCGACCGGCAGTCCGAAAGGTGAAATTTGACTGCCGGCTGGATTTTTCAACAGGTTGGCGTCGGCGGCTTGAAGCGCACAGCAGGTCGCCGCACAGATAAGCAAGGAGATAACATATTTTATTTTTTTGATCATAACAACCTCTTTCCTCTGTTTGTTCTGTATATATTATACTTGATGCATGGTAAAATAAGAATAACAGAAATTCCATAAAATAGCATAAAAATTTCTTTCTCATTTGCAAAAGTATTCTGTTGCCGTTATTATATTTGACAGGAGAACCTTTATCCGTTATGATCACAAAAAAAATAGATCAGTATCAACCTGACGGCGGCAATTTTCCGCTGTGGCTGCGTTATGAGCCGAAACAGGCCGCCGGACATGTCCATCGTCACGAATTCGTGGAGCTGGCCATTATTACCTCCGGCAATGGCGAGCACCGGACCAAATACAGCCTGAATAAATTGTTGCGGGGTTCCGTTATCGCCATCCCCGAGGGCGGCGAACACGTATATTCGGAAGCGCACAATATGTCCGTGTTCAATATCATTTTCGACCCGAAAACCCTGCCGATCCCGTTGCTGGACCTGTACACCATGCCCGGTTACAATGCCCTCTTTATGCTGAAAGAAAGTTTCTTCTCCAATGATCATCCATATCCGTTTTTCAACCTGAAGGATGAGGAAATCAAGCGGGTTGAACTGTTGCTCAACCTGATGCATGAAGAATGTACGACCCCGAAATCAGGACAACGCTTTACCTTGATGGGACTCTTTATGGCGCTCCTAAGCTATCTCTCCAGAGCCTATTCGGAGGAGAGGAACATCGCTCACATGCTGCCGCTGGATATCGGCAAGGTCATCAGCTACCTGAGCTTACACTACCGGGAAAATATCGAATCGGAAAAATTGATCCGTCAATGCAATATGTCGCGCAGCACCTTTCTGCGCAACTTCCAGCGTTCGACCGGATGCAGTCCCATCCAGTACCTCCTGAAAATCCGGATATCCCACGCCTGCAGGCTTTTGCTGAACAGCGACTACCAGATTGCTGAAATTGGTTTTACCGTCGGTTTTCAGGACCAGAACTATTTTTCCCGTTGCTTCAAAAATCAGACTGGCATGACCCCGCGCGAATTTCGACTGAGTTACGAAAAACCGCGTAAGCGAATAACTCCGCGCCTTTAATTCGGAACCGGCTGTTTCCGACAGAATGCGATGAATTTTTCGGCAAACGCCAGGTTTTGTTCCGGCAGGTAGATGAAGTTCAATTGCCGCTGAATTGTCCCTTCGCTGAAACGCCCGCATTGCAGGGCGCCTGCCGCCAGTTCGTCGCGGACCGCCAACCGGGAAATGACCGTTATGCCGAACCCTTGACGCACGAACAGCTTCAGCGCATCGAAACTGTCAACCTCCAGAATATTGCTCCGGTCCGGCTGCGGCAGTCCCTGTACTTGCAGAAAACGGTCCAGATAATAGCGGGTTCCGGAGCCGATTTCCCGCAGGATCAGCCGTTTGCCGCTCTCAATATACTCTGCCAGTGAGAATTCGGGCGGACACGCGCCCGGCTGAAAAACCGGTATCAGCTCATCTTCAAAATACGGTTCCGAGAGGAAATAATTCTGTTTAAAAGGCCCTTCGACCAGCGCCACGTCCAGTTTGCGGGCGGTGAGTGCGTCCTCAATCCCACGGGTGTTGGCAATTTTTAAGTCCAGACTGCAATGGTCGTTCTGCCGCATGAAGGCGGTGATCAGGGCAGGAAGGAGATACCCGCCGGCGGTTAAGGTGCCTCCGACACTGAAATGCCGGACGCCGACAGCGGCGGCCTGGACCGCCCGGATGATTTTTTCCGAATCGGCGAAAAGTTCCTCACAACGAGCGGCCAGCATTTTACCGGCGGCGGTCAGGACGACGCGGCGTCCGTCCCGGAGAAATAGTTTGACGCCCAGCGATTTCTCCAGGCGGGCGAGCTGGTGGGTTACGTTCGGCTGGGACATGCCGAGTGCGGCGGCGGTTTCGGTGAAATTCCGCAGGGTTGCCGCCATTCGAAAAATTTCAAGCTTCCGGTCAATCATATCAGGTCTCCACCGTATAGAATAGAATATAATCGATAAATTATAGTTATCAATCAATCATGTTTAATTATTTTTATTTTTCGATGAATGGAGTTATATTCTACCTGTCAACGAACCATCGGAAAGGAACGATTTGAAGATGAAATTGAATTTAAAAGATTTGACAAACGGGGGACGGCCGAGGCAGACCGCATTTCTGGCCGTTGCGGCCGCATTTTTAATCCTGCCGTGGTGTTTCGAGGGATTCCGCAGCCATGCGCCGGGGATCGCGGTAGTCTGCGGAGTGATATTTGCCGTATGCTGGGGCAATCCGTATGAGAAAATCACGGCCAAACTGACCTCTCCGCTTCTCGGCGTGGCTATCGTCGGCATGGGATTCGGGATGAATCTGCTTGAAGTACTGCGGGTGGGGGCGAACGGGATCATATATACGTTTGCGGGAATTGCAATGGGAATCGGACTCGGGGTTTTCCTAGGAAAACGTCTGAAGTTGCCAAAGGACACGCTGTACCTGATCAGTGTCGGCACCTCGATTTGCGGCGGAAGCGCCATCGCCGCCGCCGCGCCGGTACTGAAAGCCAAAGCGCACGATATCGCGATTGCTTCGGCGGTTGTTTTTACGCTGAACGCGGTGGCGCTGTTGATCTTTCCGGCGATCGGACACGCGTTGGGATTGACCCAGTATCAGTTCGGTTACTGGGCGGCGCTCGGCATTCACGACACCAGTTCGGTGGTCGGGGCCAGCATGGCCTACGGGCCGGAAGCGCTGGCAATCGGCACGACGGTGAAACTGGCGCGGGCGCTGTGGATCGTCCCGGTGACGCTATTTCTGTCCATGTTCGCCGCGCCGGTGGCGGAAGGGGAGAAGCGTAAAATCCGTTTTCGGATTCCGTGGTTCATCCCGGGATTTCTGTTGGCGTCGGCGCTGGTGACATGGCTGCCCGCGACTGCCGAAGTCGGCGGTGGCCTGAAGACGCTGTCCACACACATCATGATTATAACGCTGTTCCTGATCGGGGCGAATTTAAGCCGCGGCAAACTCCGGGAACTGGGGTTGCGTCCGGTCATTCATGGCATCGGGCTGTGGCTCGTCCTGGCGACGGTATGGCTTGGAGCAGTTTACTTCGGCGTTGTCCGTTAGGACCGGGGAGCTGCTGCTGGAAGGATTCGTTTGCGGCTGACCTGGAAGGCCCGGGCGCTGAACAGCGCCATCAGAACGAACATTCCTGCCGCCAGCAGGAACGTCAGCGAAGCGTTGCCGCTTATTCCGGATAGCAGCCCGCCGGCGATGGAGCCGAGAATGCTGGTGATTCCGACCAGCGTTTCATTTACCGCGATATAACGCGAACTCCGGGTCGGATGCACCAGAGAATGAAACACCAGATAAAAATAACAACACCCCGAAAATATACCGTAAAGCACGGCTCCGATATAAAACCAGGCCGGTATTTCTCCCAGTCCGAACAGTACCAGCGCCAGAGCGCCGGCTATCCCAGCCAGCAGGATCGGGACCGGACGGTACATCCAGTACTTGCCGCGCAGCAGACAGAGTGCGGTAATTCCCTGTACATAACTGACCACGGCCAGGATGATCCCGATTTCGGCTTTGCTGAAATCAAGAAGAGTACCCTGATACGGGATTAAGGTACGGACCAGACATACTGCAATCGTGCCGCATCCGGCGATGATCCAGCCCAGCCAGGCCAGGTCGGGCATTCTGGAATAATCGGCTTCGCTGGACGCGGGCGGAGTGTTGCGGTGGCGGACCGGGTTTTTCTGGTGGTGGCTGTCGATAAACCAGACCGAGGCGGCCATTAAGAAACCGAGAAAAGAGTTCAGGATAAAGCCGTAATGCCAATCGAACAGCCCGAAAATCAGCGGTCCGGTCGCCATGCCGAAACTCCATGAGGCGGTGTACAGCGCCGTCGAACGCACCACTCCGGCGTTCTGGTCCGGCTCGATTGCCTTCATGAAAACCTGAAACGGGGTGCAGTACATGGCCGAAGACACACCGATTATCCCGATCAGGATGAATTGGATAACGACATATTGGGACAGCAGGAAACCGAGCGACCCCAGGCCGATGCCGACTCCTCCGAACATGATCAACCGGGCGGCGTTTGCGGGGGTCGTGATCCTGCCCATGATCGGCGAGGCGATGCAGTAAACCAGCGCCCACACATAAACGGCGCCGGTAATGACGAGCGGCGAATAATGGGCCTGCGACAACAGAATGGCGACAATAAAGAACATACCGCCGAGAATTAAATTCACGAACATCGGAAAAGCATAGATGATAATGCGCAACATTTTAATACCTCAAAATTGAAACATATAATGTACTCCAGGTAATCCGGAATACCAACAGGGAGAATGGAAATATCCATAAAAAAAGACAGCGGAACGACCGCTGCCCTTCGTATTTCATATTGAGTCCGGCGACTTAGTGCTTCTGCAGCACCATCAACTCGGTCCCGTCCGCGTCATAAAGAAAAAGCTTTTCTTCCGTTACCTTGTATGAAACGGTTTTAGTCAGTGCGTTGTTGAATTTCCTTTCGAAATCCATTTCGGGTTGAAGCCCCGCTTTCATCGTGCTGATCATATTGTCAAATTTGATTTTGCCGTTTTCGGGAGCCGTATACTGGCCGCCGATGGTGTTGATGCCGCTGTTGCCGGAAATCCTCGACTCATCGCGGAAATCGATATTCGGCTCTTTGTCGGTGAAAACGATTTTGTCGGCCTCGATTACCCGTATTGCCACCCATCTACCGTTCAACTCTTCGGCGGGAGTGCGTTTCTTTTCTTCCTTGACCGCCGGGGCAGGGGGCGGAGTAGCCGGAGCGGTTTCAACCGCGGGCTTCGGCGATTCGACGGGGATAGCGGGGACGGAGGCTTCCACTTTCGGTTCCGGAGCCGGGGTGGTTTCCGCGGCTTTTCCCTGGCGCATCGCATATCCAAGCGCGGAAAGCGAGGAACTGCATTCACTTTGACTGTCACATTCCGGACAGGAATCACTATTACAGCCGATACCGATCAACAGGCCGGCCATCATCGTCATTATGGCAACGGCGCCTAATTTCCTTTTCATGGTTTTCTCCAGATTTTTGATGGAAAATGAAACGGATAACAGTTTTTTTATAACTTGTTGCTCCTGAAACGTAATTTAGCACATTTTTGTAATAAAATCAAACATAGGAGAGGAAATCTACAAAATGGGGACGCCCCTGCTCCTGCCAACACAAGCTTTTTAGAGGAAAGAAATTACAAGGGAAATTCCGCATGATGAAACCGGCAAATATTACCAAAAGATAATTTTCATGGATGCACGAAGGGAAATTACCGGGAAAGGTTCGTATGACGGTATACCCGGGGGGAAAGACCCCATTGCCGACTGAAAATACGGCTGAAATAATTGCTGTCCTCGAACCCCGATTCCACGGCGATTTCGCTGATGCTCATATCGGTGCCGCGCAGGAGTTCGGCGGCGCGGCGCAGCCGCAGACGGTTGCAATAGTCCAGGGGGGTGGTGCCAACGGCCTGTTTGAATGTGCGGCTCAAGGTGCTTTCCGACATGCCGCTGGAAGAACAGAGTTGTTCGATGCTGATCCGGTTGCGGTAATTGCGGTGCAGATAGACCAGTATTTCGCTTATTTTCAGCATCTTCGGCGGGACATCGCGGTCCGGTTCCTCGTAATAACGAATCAACAGTGCCGTCAACTGCATGAAACAGCCGGAAACCAGCATCCGGTAGCCTCTGCGATGGCTGTGAAGTTCGTTCTCCATCGTATCGACCAGGTGCATGGCTTCGGCCAACTGCCCGGGGGTCAGGTGCAGATAACCGGCGGCCTCGCAATGGGAGCGGAACTCGGGCTCCAGCGTGAAAAGCAGGTGGAACGCCGAAGACATCGGCAGGTCCAGCAATGACAGATTCATATTTTCCGGCAGGAAGAGAATGTTGACCAGGCAGAGTTTGTCGGTATCGCGATAGCCGTGTTCGACCGAACCGTTGATCACAAAAACGTCACCGGCCTTGATCCGGTGTTCGCTCTCGCCCGAAAAATGGATGCCTTCGCCGCCGTACACGATTACCAGCTCGGAAAAGTCGTGATCATGCAGCGGATAGGGGAATTGGGGCGAACGCCGCAGTACGTTCAGCGGTTCCTGGTCCGGGATATAATGGTCTTTCATCAGTTTCGTCATGTTTATATTATGATCCTTGAAAATGCTTTTTCAAGCGAAAATTATGGAAATCGATTTGATATTGTGTCGATCGAAGCGCAAATTATATAGATACCATATGGAATCAGGATTGATATGCTCAGTTGGCTTAAAATAAAAAATCTGGCTCTGATCGCCGCCGCGGATGTGGAATTCGGCGGCGGGCTGAATGTGATCACCGGCGAAACCGGCGCGGGCAAATCCGTATTGCTCGGCGTCATCACCTTGTTGCTGGGGGCGCGTGCGGACAAAGGAAGCATCCGCTCCGGCGAGGACCGTTGCGAAATCGCGGCGGGAATCGTGTTGAACCCGGTAATCGGCGGACTGCTGGCGGCGGAATTCGCCGAAGCCGGTATTGCCTTCGATCCCGAAACGCCGGAGGTACAACTCCGCCGGGTCATCACCCGGACCCAGAACCGCAATTTCATCAATGACACGCCGGTCACGCTGGAGACGCTTCAGAAAGTCGGCGCGTACCTGGTGGATGTTCATGCCGCCAACGAGCATCATTCGCTTTTCAGCCGGTCCTGCCAGTTGCGTCTGCTTGACCGTTACGGCAAGCTGGAGGCGGAGCGCGACGCCTGCGCCGAGGTTTGCGGACGTTTGAAAAATCTGCGGGATCGCCGCGAAAAACTTTTCGCCGACATGCCGTCCGCCATCGAGGCGGAACATCTGCGGATGACGGTGGAGGAAATTTCACGGATCAACCCTCTGCCGGATGAGGACGAACAGCTCTCCGCCCGCCACCGTCTGGCGGCCGACGCGCGCAAGATCATGGAATTATCGTCCGTGTCGGTGCGTATGCTCAATGAATCGGAGAATTCCATCGCCGACCAGCTCGGTACGGTATATCGTAATTTACAGGATATGTTGCGTGGGGCCTCGGAACAGGACCATGAAATGATACGGCTGTGCGACCAGGTGAACGACCTGTTGCGGGAGTTGGCGATCAGCATAGAGGACTTCAGCGGCAATGTCGAGATGAATGAGGAAGAATTCGCCGAACTTGAATCGCGCCTTGCTTCTCTGCAGACACTCAAGCGCCGTTACGGCCCGACGCTCGGACAGGTGTTCGAAGCATTGACCCAGGCGGAAGAACGGCTGGACGCTTATACCAATTCCGAAAAGTTGCGCCGGGAACTCGACACCGAGGAAAAAGCAATGAAGGACGAGCTCCACCGGAAGTGTGAAGTACTCTCCGGCAAACGCGCCGCGGTGGCGTCGGAACTGACCGAACACGTCATCGAAAAGCTCAAAAAACTGGGATTTCTCCAGAGTGCGTTGAAAATTGAATTTGCCCGCGTTGAACCGGGCGAAAACGGTTTCGACCGGATCGATATGATGTTTTCGGCCAACCCCGGAGAGGCGCTTCAGCCGTTGCGGAACATCGCCAGCAGCGGCGAGCTTTCGCGCATCATGCTGGCGTTGAAAACGGTGCTGGCGGATGCCGACGACGTTCCGGTCCTGTTGTTTGACGAAATCGACGTCAATATCGGCGGCGAAACCGCCAATCAGGTCGGTTGTGAACTGAAAGCGCTGGCCGCGAGCCGTCAGGTATTGTGCATTTCCCATCTCGCCCAGGTGGCCGCCTGTTCAGACAGA
>CALABZ010000386.1 GCA_937888615.1 uncultured Lentisphaeria bacterium
AGCAGAAAACGCCTTTCATTCACCGGCAGAAAGGCCGCGTGCACGATCCCGGATACCGTTTCATACATATTAAGGACATGCGGAGCGGCCCGGAGAAAACCGTTCTCGAAAGAACGCCCGAGGATCTGCCCGTTGTTATAGTACGAATAAGTCATGGAGCAATCATAACGATGATCCAGTTCGCGCATCCGTTCTTCGATCACATGCAGACAGGCATTGTGCCAACGCCGGTCATGCAGAATAGTGGTCAGCCCCCCCAGGCGCAAGCTACCGGTACCATCCCGTTCCAACAGCTTCTCCCCCTCCAGCGACTGCACCAGATTATAAACGGTCGTATATTTCAAATTCATGGCTCGACTCAAATCCGCCGGATTCACCCCGTTGGGATGGTCTCCGACGTATTTCAGTATTTCCACGCATCTTGTTAACGCCTGCACCATTTGCAAAATCTCCATTATTAATGAATATTTTGTTCTCTAATATTAGAATATAACTCCATTAATATTAAAAAGCAAATTTCTTCTCTCAACATTTACAGTGCCGCCGGAAATCGGAGCATAAAAAAGCCGTTGCGTTTTGCGCAACGGCTTTTACCGAAAACAACAGCTTATTGCTGGGCGCCTTCGTTCTTTTTCAGAACGCCCGCTTCGAGCAACTTGTCAATCAGGTTCTGCATGGAATTGAACATGTTAAGGAAGCCCTGAGGGGGCATGATGATCCGTTCATTCACGACCGGAGTCGGGTTGGCCTTGCCTTCCGGATCCGGCTGCAGGGTGACGAAGTCATAGCGAACCATGCCGCCCGCGAAGTGAATCTGACCGATGCCGTCTGCGAAGATTTCAGTTTTCTTTTCCATTTTTCTTCCTTTTTATTTAGAGGTTTCAGAGTCATCTTTCTTAAAGATAAAATTTATTATAGCACTCGATTTTTCATTTGCAAACTCCGATATTGAATTTGGCCTTTTTTCGTAAAAACCGAGTAATGCGCCCCACAACCATCCACGCGCAATTTCCCCATGAATGAAACTACCGTATTCGCCATCCGAACCCAGGGCGAACGGCTGTCTGGGGACAGGCAACCCTACCAGGTGGCCCCACTATCCATTGTCTGATTCATGATTTTCGCGACAGGCTTCTGTCATAAGTCATCAAAGACCCCAAAAAAAGGGCATAAAAAAACCGCGGCGAACCGCGGTTGCTGCTTCATCTGTTTCCGTAGGGTCGATTTTCCCAGGAAGCAGGACTGTTCTGGGGGATACTGCTGTATCCGCGCTTCTCCTGCGGCGTCAATTCACAACCGGCAACCGCCAGCAGAAAGACAGCCGCAGCCGCAATCAGCAGGAATAACGCTTTATTTTTCTGTCTTTGCTTTGGCATCGCCGGTATTTTTGCTTTTAGCTTCCTTGACAGGAGCGGCGGCGGCACTTCCGGAGTCATCGCCAAAGATTGATTTCTGAATCGTCTCGAACAGATTGTATTCATTCATCTCAAGCATTTGCAATGCCACCGCGCCGCCAAGAACCGCCAGCGTCAACACAATGATTGTCGTGAATACTTTTGAGTTAAACATCGAACGCCTCCAGTTACTGTTTGTCGGCGGTTGCGGGAGCCGGCTTGCTCATTACGTCAACCATATCGGTCGGCAGGAAGACATAGTCGCCGGGACGAACCTTTTCCTTGTCAGGATTGCCGTTCAACAGCCTGGCATAAGCATTGTGATCGCTGACCTTGAACAGCTTGACCCGACCGATATACTTGCTGTCATCCTTGTCCAGATCGCGAACAACGATGAACTCGGTATTGTTGCCAATTTCCGGATTGACTTCGGACTGCTTCGAACCGAGATGCTGGACCACGGTCGTGCGGGAACCAACGTCAAGCACAACGAACCCGTAATGATCGTCTACTTCGATCACCCGGCCCTGAAGAGCCCGGCGTGCTTCCTTGCTGCCGTTTTTCCAGAGCGGCACATCCAGTTGAACGCCGCCGGCCAGAAGAACCTGGCGAAGCGTTTTAATTTCTTCTTCCAATTTGTTGATCTGAATATTGCCGTCGGCGATTTCCTTGTCCTTGTCCTTGATGGTCCGTTCCAGGGAACCGATGGTCTGATCGCGATTCCGGATCGTACTGTTGGCGGAGGCCAAGTCCGTCTTGATCGAACTGACCGCGCTGTAAATCTTATTGGTGGTGGTGGACAGTCTGTTATCGTCCAGATCCCCGCTGCCGAGCGAAACATTGGCCAACTGGGCAATGCGTTTATAACCGTTGTTGGCGGAATCGATTCTGGTGAGCATGGCCGAGAACTGGTTGTCGAACTTGGCATATTCGGTTTTGTAGTTGGAGCCTTTCAAGTCACTGGCATCCAAGGGGGACCTGGTTTTCCTGCTGGTATTGACCAACATGTTGACGGTGTCGTCGTAACGGCGCTTCACATCGGTGATATAACGGACGATCCCCTCGCCGGCCTGCGCATAAGTTTCAATATTAGTCAGCGCGGACTTGTCCGGAGCATTGGTCATGGAAGCAGCGCGACCGGATTTGATCACAAGATCAGCCAGATCGTTACGCTGGATAACAAACCGTTTGGCCTGATCGACCGGTTTCGACATAAGCGATTCAAGCTTGTCATAATTCTCATGGTTTGTAGCTTCCGGAGTGACGGTACTCGCGACATTGGTTCCGCTGTCGGCGTCCAGCGTTTTTGAAATTGTTTGAATGGTGACGGCCATTTTCCCCCTTCAACAGCAGTTCCCGTTTCTCAAAGAGAAAAAACGAGCATACCGCCGAAACAATCGCCAGTAAAAGGATGAAAGAACTCATTAAGTAATTAAACAACTTCATTATTCAGCTCCTACTTTTTATCTGAATTTTATAATAATATCATTAATCTCCCCAAAAGGTACAATCAAACGAAAACAATTTCAAATCCCAAATCGTCCGACAAGCGAAAAAATTTGAAATATTTAGGGTAAAAGCGGATTTTTCGCTGTAATTCAGGCCTCCCCGACAAATTCCATCGTCGATTTGAATATTTTCCGGCCATCGGAAACCCGGCCCCCGGCGACCGCCAGAATCGCCTTGTCGGCATCATGCCGCATCGACACATCGACCTGGTCGCCGCACTTGACTTCATTGACGAAGTTGATGAAAATCCGCTTCAGGGCGGCAATACGACAACCGGCCTCGGCGGCGCAGTCCTCAAGCCACGAGAAATATTCCGCATTATTCAAATGCCGGTTCACATCAATCTTCGACTCACGGATCCGCTCCCGGAAACACGGCGTCCCGGCAAAATCCGCAACTTCATTGAGCCGTTCAAAGAGAAACTTGCGTTCCAGGTTCTGCGGCAATACGACCGGCAGCATCGAAACGCGCCGCGGCCGCAAGGTGGCGGAGTCCAGCAGCAGCCATGCACTGGTGGCCCGGACCAGGACCTCGTCCCCGGCGTCGCGCAGCACGAATTCGCGCATGGCGAACAATGGGCTGGCCCCATGCCGGGGCCAGGTTTCAAGCTTAATCTCCTCGTTCAGGCGCGGCAGGCGTTCGAATTCCACACCCATGCACGACAGAACCCAGAACATGTTTTCTCCGGCAAGGTTCTCCAGTCCGACCCCGAGACTGTCGGCATGGTGTGCGGCGGCCTCCTGCAAATAATCGGCCAAGGCCCGCAATTTCAATGTCCCGTGCCGGTTGGCTTCGCCGTAACGAACCCGGTATCGGCATTCCCCGACCGGGAGCGGCCGGTCAGCGCCATTATTCATCGCAATTACCCCTTCTCGGATATTGAATCATAAATTTTCACCTCTATATTACTATTATATAATATGGAAAAAGAAAAATGCAAGGATAATCCTCATGGATAATATCGATTTATTGCTGTCCGGACAACAGGAAGCATACCGTGATGGGCGTTTCAGGGATCTGCGCCACCGCTGCGAAACCCTGAAAAAGCTGGCAGAAACCATCAAACGCCGCGAAAACGATATCATCGCCGCCCTCCGCACGGACCTGGGCAAATGCGAATTCGAAGCCCGGGCCACTGAAATCACCGTGGTGCTGGATGAACTGGCGCTGATGCGGCGAAAGCTGAAAAAATTCGCCGCCCCCCGCCGCGTCCCGACCGCCCCGTTCAATTTTCCGGCGAAATGCCGCATTTATCCCGAACCCTACGGCCAGATATTGATTTTTTCGGCCTGGAACTATCCGTTTCAACTGATGCTGCTGCCGCTGGTCGGCGCGATCGCCGCCGGCAACACCGTCATTGCCAAACCGGCGGAACAGGCCCCCGCCACCGCTGATGTCATCGCCCGAATCGTATCCGAAGCGTTCGACCCCGTCCAGGCGGCGGTCGTACAGGGCGGGCGCGACACCGCGGTGGAACTGCTCCGGCGACGGTTCGACTATATTTTCTATACCGGCGGCCCCGGCGGCGGACAGGCCGTGCTGAAGGCCGCGGCTGAATTCATGACTCCGGTCACGCTGGAACTCGGCGGCAAGAGTCCCTGCGTCGTCGATGCCGATGCGAACCCAGACCTGGCCGCCCGCCGCATCGCCTGGGGTAAATTCCTGAACGCCGGACAGACCTGCGTCGCGCCCGATTATGTGTTGGTGCACGAAACCGTCAAGGCGAAATTTCTTGAACAGTTGCGTCATTATATCGTTAAATTCTACGGTGAAGATCCATCCCGTTCTCCGGACTACCCCCGAATCATCAATGAATCGCATTTTGACCGACTGATGCGCCTGTGCCCGGAGGCCGTCGGCGACCGCGCCCAACGCTATATCGCCCCCGCGATTCTGGAGAATGCCCGACCGGACAGCCCCGTCATGAACGAAGAAATCTTCGGCCCGCTGCTGCCGGTCCTGACCGTCAAAGACCTCGGCGAAGCGATCCGTTTTATCAACGAACGTTCCAAGCCGCTGGCCCTGTATTATTTCGGCAAAGCCGGACAAGACCGGATACTGGCGGAAACTTCTTCGGGCAGCGTCTGTATCAATGACACAGTGGCCCATCTGGTCAATCCCGCCCTGCCCTTCGGGGGCGTCGGCCCCAGCGGCATGGGAGCTTATCACGGCAAATGGAGCTTCGACACATTTACCCACTACAAATCAGTCATGAAGAAATCAACTCTGATTGATCTGCCGATGCGTTACCCGCCGGACCTGGACGGAAAACTGAAAATTCTAAAACTTCTGACACGTTGATCGTTGTATTTTTCGTGCCAATAGATATATTAAAGTATCATTTTTTATGAAAAAAGGTAAATCCTGATTCCGTTAATAATTAAAGGAATTTATAGAATTAATGCTTGATAACCTG
>CALABZ010000387.1 GCA_937888615.1 uncultured Lentisphaeria bacterium
ACCTGTAAACCGGTAGTTTGTTCAAGCTTTTGCAGCAAGTAAGGGAACCGATTGCCGCCACCGCCGACCAACAGACGGCGCGGTGTTGGAACTTCCAGCCGATTAACCGTTTCAATAAGATCGACGATGATTTCGTCCAGGACCGACTGTAGCTTTTCGTCCAAAACTTGCGATTGAAACAAACGGTTGAAATCACCCCCGGCAAATTGTTTCGCCAGATGTCGTAACGAGTCCCCGCCATGTTTGGCAATCGCCAGCCGGTAATAGCGTTGTCCATAATATATTCCTCGGACGGTTTTCGGTTTAACTTCCGGCAATACGGAAAAAACACTGTAGGCCACATAAGCCGTTCCCAAGCTCAAGTAGATGTCAGTCGCGGCAATACCCGCGCCGAATGCGCCCGCTGTCTGGTCGTTGCCCACCGAATAAATGGGAAGACCGACCGACAGCTCGAAGGAATTATCGGCGTCGGTTTTTGCCGCCTCACGCCCGGTCGGGATTAATTGCGGCAGTTGCTTGCGCGTCAGGCCACAGACGTCCAGTGCTTCCGTCCACCAGTCATGGTGGGGTAATGAATAGAAACCCGTCATCGCCGCCATGTTATCATCGGTAACGAATTGTCCGGACAACAGCGAAATCAAGTATGAGTGCAGCGGCATCAGGTAAAATGGAGCTTCCGGTAATAACCCTGATTCCCGCCAATGCAGAAATGAGGTAATCTGTAGTCCCGAAAACAGATCCGTGAACGCGCAATTTTCCTTGAACTCCCTCCGTAATGGGAACAGGGACGGTTTGTCAACGGTGGAAAGGCCGGTTGTATCCTGCCAACTGATAAACGGCGTCATGGGATGTTGTAACCGATTGGCCAGGCAAAACGTCTGCGCCTGCCCCGTAACCGCCACAGCGGTAATTTGCCGAGGGACAATTCCTGCCGACCGGACCGCGGCGGCAATGCAGTTGTGAAAGCCATTTTCGACTTCTGCGGCCAGGAGTGTAACATCACCGTAGCGATTACTCTGATAGGCAAGGGTATGAGCCGCCTCGCCCAATTGACGGACGGAGGCATCGAAAATCCCGGCCTTAAACGAAGTCGATCCCAAATCGATACTCAAGATCATTTCATTGCCCCTCCGATAAACCGGCTGATCATACCGCCCAGAGCCGCGGTCATGCGGCTGCCGGATTCCGGGGTAAACATGCTGTTGCCCGCTTCGTAGCCGACGGCATCCGGCGTAACGATGTAGCCTTGGAGTTCACCATTAACCAGGCTGACCGGAATAACCCGGCCGGGAAACTGCCGTTTCAATGCCAATCCGAACTCGACGAAAACTTCACCCGGAAATCCAGCCATACAGGTATCGCTAATCTGTAAAACCTGAACTTCCACCGGATTGTATTCTCTTTGCACACGCTGCAATTCTCCTGTCTGGGCATAGCGTGCCATGGTTACCATTTCTTCCGCGCCGAAGACGGTACATTCCGCCGTTCGGACCGGGCCATGTCCGGCGTTTTCCGCCTGCAGGCGCGCATAATCGTCCCGTGCCGCCCGAAGGATTTCTTCCGCTTCGGTTACAGAAGGAAAATTTCGCGGCGTCAACTGGACGGGGCTTGTTTCACCTCGCAATTCCACCTGGTTCCGGAACGCCGTTGCATCCAACCCAGTTACGCGATGATAAACGACATCGCCGATCAGTCGCCCGATCCGTTCCGCTTCTGCAAAAGTCTGCCCCCGGACATGGTACCTTGGGCTTTGATTGCCGGATGGCCCCGTATGGTACACCGTAACCAGTTCCGGCCCCAACCGTTCCTGAAGATGCAATCGGACATAACCGGGGAAATCGGCGGTAATCAAAGTGGAATCTTCATGCAATACGGTCGGATGCATGGAATATGTGACATCCAGAGCCATAATTTTTCCGGTCGCGGTTTCACGAACGGCAATGATGCCGATTTCCGGATCACAGGGGCCGTGCGGATCGTGCCGGTTGCATCCGGCGCCGGCCACGGTCGCGGATGCCGACGCCAATTCGGCATTGCGGAGGCAGGCTGTCGCATCGACCGCCGCCGCAACTGCTTGTTGTCGCAAGAACGCCAGATATTCCGGGTCGGCTTTGGGTACCACCGGATCGTTGCCGCAAAACAGCTCATCCACGGCCACCGGTCCGGAATGCGTATGAGAGCAACTGATCATGATGCAACTGGCGGCAATCCCGGTTTTCCGACTGATTTCCGACCTGATATCGTTCGCGGTACGCGGGCTGATCATCAGAATATCCAACGCGATAACCAATAATGAGGTACTATCATTTTTCAGGCACAGCGCCGACGCCAACAATGGATCATGAATTCCGGTGGAGGTTCTCGGTATGTGCGGATAGCCGAACAAAAACATCGGTTTGAACGGGGAAATATCCTTGATTGCCACTCCTGCCTGAAACATTTTCAACTTTCCTTCCGGTAATTGCCGCCCAACGGAATCGCCGGATCGGCAAAATAGTTATCGGCGACCACGCAAGGCATGGAAATTTCCAGCAACAACGCCGGTCCCACACCGGTAAAACTATGGTACTTCCAACGTTCGATCAATAAAACGTCTCCCGGCGCCATTTCATGCCGAACCCCACCGTAATCCATCATCACCCGTCCTTTGACGATCAGAAAGGTTTCCAGTTTGTCGCGATGCCGATGCATCGGACAGGTCTGCCCATCGAAAACGAACAGGTATTTGCCGCAATAACCGGCTGCTTTTTCATTGGCGATCCAGTATTCAATCAATCCAATATTGGGGAATTTTCCCAAACCAAAATCGGAAACCAGCGGAGTTACCGGCGGCATGGTCATATCCCATTTTTTTATCTGTTCCCGAAAGAGGGAGAGATATTTTTTCGCTTCACCATCGTGAAGACAGAAATCCAATCCTTGCTGCAATTCATCCATGATGAAAACTTCTCCTGATTAAATCCATTAATCGATGCGTCTGTTAAATTTCAGGGTACCGATCTGCCATGGCAGCAATTTAACTTTCAGCGTATTATCGGATACCGCAACAGTCTCCGGCAAAGGATTCCCGTCAAAATCGATCATGACTACGTCTGCCGGGATGAAAGGCAAATGAATTTCAGCCGTCACTTCCTGCGGCGCCATTTGAACCAGTCGTAAAATAAAAGACTCCTCTTCCCGATAAAATGCGCTCAGGCGTACCGAATCCGGCTGCAGCGAAAGGAACGAATGCCGTTCCCCGCAACTGTCGGGCGCCACAAAACGGGATATAATCGGGTATTTATACTCCTGCGCCGACCGAACGGTATCGTCGTCCAAGGAGTGCAGACGCAGGACATGATGGAATTTGTGCCAGCCGATTTCCTGGCCCAGCATCGTTTTCTGCGGCCATTTCTTTTCCGCCCGTTCCATGGTACGGCACAGAATATGGGCCAGCAGTGAAGATGCTCCGGAATAATAAAAATAACGATCGCCGTCCCTGGTCATAAGGGTTAATCCGGAGGAGGAGGAAACCCAGGAACGGGCATAAAAAATTCCCGGAATCTGACGTTCAAGATTGAACATTTCTGTGTCGCTTAATTTGCCATAAGGCGTTTGGACAACCTTTCTGGATTCGATGCCGAAAGGTATGTCCGCCCGTAACGTGTTTTTTCCCGGCAGTGGCACCCCAATCCCGATATAGTAGGAATTACCGTCCGGAACTGCGAGGTACTCGGTGGTAACTTCGATGGCGGATTTGCCCTTTAACAGGCTGATGCGCTGCCGAAACTTACACTGCCCGAGCGATCCCCTCCGTTCGATCCGCCAACGCAAGGGTCCTTCTTCGAGGACGGTAAATGTGTCAACCTGAAATTCCTTCAGTTCCCGTTCCAATCGTTTCGGGAACCATTCTTCGCCATCCAGCAAAAGGGCAACAGGATCCAGAAAGCCGCTTTCTTCGCCGGCATGGAACGACTCGCCGGTCGAATAATCATTGATTTCAACGAGATGCCCATTCCGGAAAACCATTTCCACACAATCCGACCGAATGGCTATCCGATCGGCAATTTCCCGGACAACCGGAAGCGCCATTTCCAGCGCGTCTTTCTTCCATTTATAATTGATGATACGGTAACCGCAGGGGGGGATATCGACTTCGACCAGGTATTTGGGTTCTTCAACCCGGGCAACATCCTCGACTTGCTGCGAAACCAACGGCCGGCCATTGCCGTCCGTTAACGACAAACTGTGATAAGCCAGATGGGAAATCGGGATATCCACCCGGACAATGGCCCGCCGGACATGCGGCAAAATATTCAACAGCAGTATCCGATCGGTATCCAACGGCAAACAGGGCGGAAATAATTCGGACAAGCTGTTCTCTCGAATTTGTTCCGCCCGGCTGATGCAGGAGATGCCGATGGCTTTAATCTTCCGCCAATCTCCGGCAAACAGGAACTGAAGAGCGTGCGGGCAGATGGAAAGCAGCTGTTCCCAAGTCTGCTGCAATTCTTTTTCCGGATAATGACCGGTTCCGTTGCCGGAGGCAATTGCGGCAATAATCTCGGCGGCAATCAGAGCTCGGTCCGCGAATTCCCGCAGTTGCCACAGGCCGTTCTGGCCCATCAGCGCCGCATTGTAGCATACATCGGCAATGTCAAGTTCCCCGGCGCAAACCGGCAGCAGGTGTTTTTCCTGTTCCAGATCATGGAAGAAGGCCGTTGGGGTTGAAAGCTTCAAATGGCTGGTTTCCTTTTCATTCCATTGTTGCATTACCCGAAAAATATCCAGAGAAGCGTCGTTTCCGTCCCGCAACGGTAAACCGTCATCCCTCCCCAGGCACATGGGAATATTTTTGATCGGCGACTGCGCGGACCATGTCAGGAAATTGGAGAAAAGACTGTCCACTACCTCCGTCCAGGTCGCTTCGAATTTCAAATCCAGGTGGGGCCCGTAGGGCAGGCGCGTAACCAGAATCCGGTGCGAAGAAAGTCCTTCCCACAGGAATGATTTCGGGATTCCCTGTTTATCCAGCCCGGCCTGCGGACGCCAGACCATATAATACGGACAATTACTCAACTGTAAAAGCTGCGGAACCTGGCTGTGACCGATTGCGGTATCAAGATTGGCATACACTGAAAGTTCTGCTTCCGGGAAATATTCTTTTACACGACGCTTCCCAATAATTATATTGCGGATTATGGTTTCATCACCCACTTGGTTGAGCCGGAGGTTACAGTATTGTCCGGCAGTAACGACAATGCGTTTTTGCTTTACCATGTCCCTGAACTCGGCGATTTTTTCCGGGCGATATTCAAGACAGGGTTTTAGGAATTCATACCATGAGTCAATAAACCAATAGAAGTTTTCATGCTGTTTCAGCAGGTTCAGAACTTCGTCAAAGACGGCGACGTATCGGTTGACATGCCAACGGATTGAATGCACCCAGGCCACATCCGCATGGCAGTAGGTAAATATATGTATGTCTTTTCCGTGCAACAGGGTTCTTATCGTTTCAATATCTGTCATAGTAATTCCTTTCCGTCCCGCAACCGGGAAACTGATTCTCGGTTGCGGGACAGCATTATTTCATCATTCCGTTTTACCGGAGTTGTTCTTTGTTGACTTACCTGAAAGGGGCGTGAACAATAGAATTTTTATCTCACACGGTTCAAAACATAAATCCAACGCATATTTTTTGTCGGCTCTTTCCCGGACGATGCCGTAGTCTTCCCCGTTCCAGGATTCATTGACTACGGTATATTGTTGTCCTGCCGGCAGGTCCGTGAATATCGTTCTGCTTTTTACAAACGACCCGGACGGATTGGTCAGCACATAATAATGTCTGCCGTCTTTGGTTTTGTGAATAACATAAAGAGACCGGGAATCGGAGCTGATACGCCTCTCCGCTCCCAGCCACGCAAGGAGTTTGTCCGTTACGGCAGCTCCGTTTTCCAGTCGATAATCCGGGTATCCGGCAAGCAGGCACACCTGGCCTTTGCCGTAAGACCAGCTTACCATAACCGGTTCTCCTTTTTGATTGACGGCTTCCGTTTTGAGATTTTGTCCCGACATCGCGACAAGTTGCGGTATGGAATACGGATAAGCGAGATCAAACGCAAAATTTTCACCTAAAATTCCCCCTTTCGACGTACATTTAACACTTGCAGCCGGAGACAAATTTGCGGGATTCGGAGGCGTTTTCCTGTTATTGTAATTGCCAATGCCACTGAGAAATTGCGGATCAAGCCAGCCGTTATGACCTTTGATCTCCGGAGCCGGCCACGGGTTTCCGGTATGATACCCCAGGATTGAAACCAGGGCGTGGGCGGTCTGTTTTTCCGCCCCGAACCGGTATCTTCCCGAATCACCGAACAACACCAGCCGCCCCCCTTCCTTAACGAACGTAGCAATTGAATTAATAACATTATCGGGCAGGACTACCGAACCCGGTTCCAATACCCCGGTAAAACCGTTCAACGAGTAATCCGCATCCTTGTCGGTAATCATTTCCAGTTCGTAGCCCAATACGCGGGAAGCGACGATGGTATTGATTTGGCGCGACCAGATGGGTTGCGTATTGTGGTTGAGGTAAAGGCCCGGCAACAATGAACCGAGGCAGGCTCCGGTGAGGTATGAATAATTGCAGGCGACGTTACGTTGCTTAATGGGAAAACTGAGAACCTTCTTCAATATCGGTTTAATTTTCAGGAAATGCGTCAAAGCCGGAGTCATTTCCACAGGTTGCCTTTCCGTAAAAACATTAAAGATGGTGGCTTCGGCGTTGATTGCTTCGTGAAGCCACAAAGTGATTTTCAAGGGTAATTCAAAACCACGCGAACATTCCATGCTGAGAGGAAGATTATTTTTTCTGACCAGGGGTCCGGAAAGCATTGCCATACTGGGAATTTCACTGGAAGTAACATAAACTCCAGCGTTATATTTCTTGGCCAGAGATACAAAGTCGGGGAGAAAGTATGTTTGCCGCAAAGCCTGATAAGGGAATATATTGCCAAACAACATAATGGTACGATCTTTATCATATTTTCTGATGATCTTGCAGACAGCCTCGGCCTGTTGCAAACAAGACCAAGCGCGATATTCAATGAAATCCGCCCAGAACGGATTGAGATTGAGAATATCCGTTTGAAACCCGGTGGCAATAACGGGCTTGGGTTGTTCTACTTCATCCCACTGCTTATAATCAATACCGGCTCTTCTGCTGACATCTTTCAAGCCATATCCTTTGACATGCTGCAAATACCATCGAAATTTATTCTGTGACCATATACTGTAGTCAAATACCTGGGGTTTATTATATTCCGTCTGTTCTGCATAAAATCCTTCGTTCATTCCATTGTGGAATTGCCATTGGATGATCTGAGGATTATCTCGATATCGTTTTACGGTTTCCTCGACGAATTTCAGGAAACCGGGCCGGGATTTTTCGCCCCATAAAGAAAGCGCGGTAGGCCAGATGATGATTTGAGGATTTACGTGGTGCGGATGTCGTTTGCTTTCGTTCCCGTTTTGATCCCGCATCGTTTCCTTTTGCCATTCTTCCGGCAAGTTCGCCGGATGGCCGAGATAGAATAACAACCTGACTTTATAGCCTTTTTCTTTTAAACGTATTAAAGCCTCGTCAACAGCGGTGTAGTTGTAACTTCCATCCTTTTGTATAATATTTTCCCAGCCGATGTTGAGCGAAACAAATTGGGGGTTAATAATGTCCAGAGACTTTAATCTGTACTCAAAATTGCTCAAATGCATAATAAGGCTTTGATCGCCGCAGGCAAAAACATTCCCACGATTTATTCCTTTTTCTTTTCCGTATGCACCACTGTAGCTGCCGACCAAGGCAATCCATATTGATATATTAACGAACTGTCCTATCTTTTTTAATGAATTTCGATAAAATAACAGCATTTTCATATTCCTTATGATGTAGCCAAACCGATTTTTCAGACGGTTTTGCAAATATTTGCCGAGAACATTATATTCCTGAAGTTTTATTGATTCAGTTCAATCGCTGCCTCCGCAACATGATAATCGATTAGTTGTTTTTTATCCCAACCATCAACATGTCCATCGGCAAAAAAAAGATTTGCTCGTAAATGATGGCGGCAGGAAATGCGATATTGGGTAGACGCACTGATTTCAAATAGAAATGTCTGCAGCAAATCGGTACTTTTAATGGTATCGGCCAACAAGAAAAACTCGGAAGGCTGTTTTGTCGGATACCCATTTCGATCTAATGCAATTCCTTTATAGTCCGTAATTTTTGGGGATGTGATGCGCCAGCCATCCCAGGTCTTGCGATTCATCCCATAAGTATTATCCGTTGCATGTACCGACGGAGCCCAGCTTGGACAAAGAAAAACATTAAGAGTCTTAACATATTCCTGGCCGCGCAGTACCTGTGACCATCGTGCCGCAGACATATATCCTACACCGGGATAATTATATGCTTGCGTTACGCCTGGAGTAAAGCCGTTAAAATCATCGGCATACATCAACATTCCCAATCCGACTTGTTTCAGGTTGTTTTTACACGCCGTATCGCGCGCTTTGCTTCTGGCGTTGTTCAATGCCGGCATCAACATTGCCGCGAGTATGGCAATGATGGCAATCACAACCAGGAGTTCAATCAGTGTGAAATAATCATGCTTAGAATTTCCGGAGTGTTTGGATTTCCCGATACCGCCCTGCTTTCTACTTTGAAGTCCGATCATAATCTTCAGCTCCTTGTTATGGTTGTTGTCTGTACAGGACTATGGAAAGACCGCAATGGCCTTTGTTTCGAATCGACTGCGCTTTCCCCTCCCGCAGTACTGTCGATGCAAACCTTCACCGGTTTCCCGGTGCGACGGCTTTCCTGTGCGGCCCGGGTAATTTCCGTCGCCCTCAAACCGTCGATCTCCGAAGCTGCGTATTGCGCCGCCCCTCCTGATATGACTTCTCCGAAATGGTCGATCGCCGCCTGCCAGCCCTTGTCCACAGAATAATTAATCAGCGGTAGTCGCTTCACCATTTCCGGTTCCAGGCTACAATTGTTCTTGGCCAGCGCCACTTTTCGCCGGAAATCCACCAGGGCCGGATAACCGTGCCGGGCAAATTCCCGTACATGGGTGTCGTCATGAAGCGGATGCGAATGCCCCGCGAAAGTCCGCAATATCGAACCGCCGTTTTTCAGCCCGAAAGTCCGGACTTCCACGAATTCCTCCACGGTGAGTGTTCCGTATGCCATGACCGCCTCAAAATGTTCCTTCGGCGTTTCATACGCCGCATATCCGCTGCTCAGGATCGTTGCGGTTGCGCCGGAAGCAAAAGCCAACAACAGGCTTTCGTCATCCGGTCGCCCGCTGCGGCAGTAAACTTCTTCCACTTCACTGTCGGCGAAAAAACGCAGTATATCGAAAATATGGCACAGCTCATGAATCAGCCGATTGCCTGCGCCGAAGCGCCCGCCCCAGTCCGAACAATACGTATCGGCAATCCGATAAAACATATTCCACGCTCCGCCATTCGATAGCAGAAGTTCCTTCGCATAACGGTAAGCGGGTGCGCAACGACGGTTCATTCCGACGAATACCTGTTTGCCATTCTTCCGTCTGGCTTCGGCCACCGTACGACAGTCGGATGGGTTTTCCGCCAGCGGCTTCTCCACGTAAACGTGTTTGCCTGCGGCCAGGGCTTCCAGGGTTAGCGGTACATGCGTATCCTCGCGGGTGGCGATTACCACTCCGTCGATGGCGTCGTCGGCGAGAACTTGATGGTAATCGCGTTCCAGGCGCGCCTGCGGGTACAATGGCCGCAGTTCCGTCAAGGTTTCTTCCCTGAGGTCGCAGATTACCGCCAGTTCCGCGGTCGCGGACCGGGCAATGTTCGGCAGATGCTGGTGTTGCGCCAGCCCTCCGGCTCCTATAACTCCCAAACGTGCTTTTTTCATAATCCTGCCTTTCTTATTGGCCCGGCGCTCCGGGATGATTTTAGTTCCAATATGGTATATATTATACACCTTTCATGGGGCACTGTCAATACCATTCGTAAAAAAATTCAAAAGATTCATTCGATTTCGCGGTAAATTGCGTTTCGCCGATATGTGCCGACGCCGCGCTCAAACAGCCCCTCTCGAGCACGAAGAGGAAGTCGCCGCTGTACTGAACGGCTTAAAATCGACGGTGATGCCATGATTAAAGATGGTCCGCAGACGAATGCAAAGAAAAAGCTTCGCCCTCTCTATGGATACGGAGTTGCTGACAATAAATCGTCACCTTTGAGGCGAACATCATCGAGCCGGACATTCGCGTCAAGCACGGCGGCACCTCGACAAGTTTTCCCTGGATTCCGAACAGGCGGGAACCGTGCGACGACGGGGTCAGCATCAGTTTCCCGTCGAACGCGTGACTGGTTTGATTATGCTTTCTCCTGAATGGGATCCAGCCAAGTGACACCAACCAGCCGTCGCTGTTTGATCCTTCCCCCGTGCTCGCGTTCATATTTGAGTAGATCGAAGACCTCGCCGATAATTTCGGACGGGTCGGTTACCACGCAAGGGAAAGTGAGCCTGATGTTCTCAATGGAGCGCCCGACCACGGCCAAGTCGCTCGGAATCGACAGGTTGTTGCGTGCGGCCACATACTGGACCGTGCTGAACAGTTCCGAAGGAAAAATCAGGGCGTCGGGAGGAGCCGGGCGGGAGAGAAAGTCCTGCAAGAGCTCGCCGACATAGCCGCTGAATTCATCCCGCGGAAACTGGCTGTTGTCCAGTGCCTCGCAGTAATATTCCGGAATGACTTCCAGGCCGAAGTCGATGAATGCATCCTCGTAACCACGATAGAATGCATTTCCCCAGATCAGGTTTCGAGGTTGGCCGATCGCCAGAATGCGCCGCCGTCCCTGCTTCAGAAGATAGGTGGTCGCCTGATGCATTTTCCGGTAGTCGTTTCCCACCACCTGCGACACATGGAACTCGTCTCCGCGCTCTGCTTCATGCCAGACATCCCCCAATAGGACAAGCGGATACGACAGGCATTCGCACAGACGGCGGAGGTCCTGACGCGTATAGCTGCCCAACAGGATGATGCCTTTGATGTTGCGGCGGAGATTGAGTCGTTCGCGCAATCCGTTCAGTTCTTCGATGGAAGCGTTTTGCAGTTGTATATAAAGAATGAAGCCGGAATTGACGATGGCCTGACGGTCGATCTCGTGCAACATGGTGACCACGAAAGGCGACATATTGGAGATGTTGAAGCTCAGTACGACGTATTCGCCCGCTTCTTTCTGGGGCTGGTTTATCATGGTGCCTCGCCCCTGTATCTTGGTGATCAGGTTTTTGTCTGCAAGGATATTCAGAGCGCTCCGCATGGTGTTCCGACTCACGTGAAATTCCCCAGCCAGTTCTCGCTCCTGCGGGAGGAAGCCGCTTTCGGCATAATGCCCCGCGTCGATCCGCGCTTTCAGCTCCCGTGCGATGCTTTCGTAGCGCGGACCTGTGTTCTCGTGATTGATTGTCATGCCAGACCTCTCTTGTTTTTCAGAATGAACCAACTTGGTATCTAATATATACCTGTCTGCGCAAAAATCAACAACTCTCCACAGAAAAAATGTTTTTTCTGCTGGCCTCCAGCAGGTTGAAACCAATCCATATGCCCGGCGTCAAACATTGAGCAACTTTTCAACTCAAGGGTGTTCTAAAAATTGAAAAGGTCCTGGATTTTGTCGGAAAGCGGAGACTGTTCATTCCGGGTTTTCTGGCGGGGTGCCTTGGGCTTATATTGGTTCACTAGATGCTGGAGGTCTTTTTCATTGCGCTCCTTCGGATGTGTTTGCGACGAGGGCGGAAAAGCAACGTAAACCTTCGGCGGAGACAGGGGGGAACAGCTGAGTTATGGCAGAGGGCGGGTTATTTTTCCCAGCGGTCGGGGAGAAGCTCGCGG
>CALABZ010000388.1 GCA_937888615.1 uncultured Lentisphaeria bacterium
GTCTGGGATAATGCGGATTCATTTGATGAGCACATCAGCGATACACTGGTGGCCGGGGCCAAACTCTGCAAAGAGGAAGTCGTCCGCAAGATCGTCGAAACAGGACCGAAAATCATTCAGGAATTGATTGAACTCGGCACTCGCTTCACCACCCGCGGCGAATTGGGCGATTCCAACCATCAGGACGAATTCGACCTCGGACGCGAGGGCGGCCACCACAAACGGCGCGTGCTTCACGCTGGCGACATCACCGGCGCGGAAGTGGAAAAAACCCT
Source organism: uncultured Lentisphaeria bacterium (assembly GCA_937888615.1). GTDB lineage: Bacteria > Verrucomicrobiota > Lentisphaeria > Victivallales > Victivallaceae > UBA5239. The sequence continues at coordinate 276 of CALABZ010000388.1, forward strand.
CGTCGAAGCCTGTCAGAATCATCCGAATATCACCATATGGGAACATCATATGGCGATCGATCTGATCACCCGGCGGCGCCTCGGCCTCGCCGGCGACGATCAATGCCTCGGCGTCTATGCCCTTGATTACCTGAACAACACCATCAAAACCTGTCTGGCCGCCACTACCACCGTCGCCACCGGCAGCCCCGGCAAGGTTTACCTTTATACCAGCAATTCCGACATCGGCTGCGGCGGCGGACTGGCCATGTGCTACCGGGCCGGACTGCCGATCATGAACATGGAGTTCATCCAGTTCCATCCGACAATCCTGTATCATCCGAGAATCAATTCGTTCCTGATCAGCGAAGCCGTCCGCGGCGAAGGCGCGGTGCTGAAATGCCGCGACGCCAACGGCAACCTGATCGAATTCATGGATAAATATCACCCGATGAAAAGTCTGGCTCCGCGCGATGTGGTGGCCCGGGCCATCGACCGTGAAATGAAGGAACGCGGCGAAGAATGCGTCTTCCTCGATATCCGCCACCACAGTGAAGAAACGTTGAAGCTCCGCTTCCCGAACATCTTCGCCAAATGCCTTGAGGGCGGCATCAATATGGCCAAAGACCTGATTCCGGTCGTGCCAGCGGAACACTATTCCTGCGGCGGCGTCCGCACCGATTACCGGGGTTATACCGGCATGCCGGGCCTATACGCGGTCGGCGAAGTGGCCTGTACCGGTCTGCACGGAGCCAATCGGCTCGCCAGCAACAGCCTGCTGGAAGCACTGGTCGTGCCGCATTTTCTGGCGGCTCATATCCTGGAACACCGGCAGGAGCTGGAGAACAGCCGTCCCGCCAACCTGCACCCCATCTGGAGTTGCGGCAACGCCACCAATTCAGACGAAATGGTGGTGATCTCCCACAATTGGGAGGAAATCCGGCGTTTTATGTGGGACTATGTCGGAATTTTCCGTACCAACCGCCGTCTGGAACGCGCCAAGGCCCGGATCAAACTGTTAAGCTCCGAAATTGAAAAATTCTACTGGGACTTTCTGGTCAGCCGCGACCTGCTTGAATTGCGCAATATCGCCTGTGTGGCCGAAATCATCATTGACTCCGCCATGAGCCGCAAAGAAAGCCGCGGGCTGCATTATAATGCCGACTACCCGATTCTGAACTCTAAACTCGACTTTGTCGATACCGTGATTCAACGCAGTTTCAAATCCTCATGACAATCAAACTTACTGTAGCTCCCCACATTCGAGACATCATCCGCCGCCTCACCGAAGCCGGCTACGAAGCTTACATCGTCGGCGGCGCCATCCGCGACCTGATGATGGGACGCGCCCCCAAAGACTACGACATTTCCACTTCCGCACGCCCGGAACAGGTCAAGGAAGTATTCGGACGCAAACGCACGATGATCATCGGCAAGCGCTTCCGGCTGGTCCACCTGTACCACGGCAATGAAATCATCGAAATCAGTACATTCCGCCAGGCTCCGGAGGAGACCGGACGCATTACCGACAAGCAATTCGGAAAACCCACTCCGGAAAACATGATTTTCAGCGATAATGAATACGGCACGGCCGAAGAAGACGGCTGGCGCCGCGACTTCACCGTCAACGCCCTGTTCTACAATCCGCTGAACGATGAAATTAAAGACTTCACCGGACACGGCATTGAGGACATGAAAAACGGCACGGTACGGGCCATCGGCAATGCCGCGTTGCGTTTTGAGGAAGACCCGGTGCGGCTCCTGCGCGCCTTGAAACTGGTCGGACAATATTCGTTCCACATGGACCAGGATACCGAGGAAGCACTGTTCCGGCAGATGCCGTTGATCGTTCACGCCTCGCCATCGCGATTGACGCTCGAACTGGAAAAAATCATGAAAGGAATTTACAGCCACGCCATCCTGCCGGCCTTCCACCGCTACGGGCTGCTCCGATATTTCCTGCCTTATGTGGATGAAAACTGGGACACCCCGGCGACCGAATATGCAATGCGGCTGCTGGCGGGACGCAATAAACGTGTCGCCGAAGGTCAATTCCGCGACAGCATTTCGGTGGCGATAGCGACGCTGGCCCTGCCCTATATCGAACGGCGTTTCTGTTGTGAAACCGGCGCACTCTGGCCCTATGAACCGCGAACGCTCGGCATCATCTACCAGGTTCTGAATGAAGCTTTCCAGCCGCACCACCTGATCAAGCGTCTGAGCATGTCCGCCGACCGGATGCTCCAGCTCCAGACCGCACTGGTGAACAGCAATAAAGTCGGTAAAATAACCGGACTTCAAGGTTACACGCACGCCCGCGAACTGATGATGATCCAGAATATCGTCGAATGGCATTCCCCCACCCTGGAAAAATTATGGCCTCCCGAACCGGCTATTGAATTCAAGCCTAAAAAACGCAACCGGGACAACAGGCGCCCCCGCCGCTGAACGGTTGATTTCCACCTGAGGGAAACATCGCAAAAGGTAACGGTGTTTCCCGCCGCGGACTCCCGCGCCTGCGCCGCCGAAGGTCAAAATTCTCAAATTTACCGGCCCGAATACGCTGTAAAACCGGCTTTATGTAAGAATTTCCCTGGTTATTTCCCTTTTTCGCTTCTTTACTGGTTGACATTTTGAGTTACGCATATAGCTTATTCTCACTCGAACGGTCAAACGGAACAGTATGGATTATGCTGAAGGAATGCGACATCGATATTCTGCTCTGGGATTACAGGCCGTCGGTGAAAAACTGGAACTTCACCGACAGCTATGGCTGTTTCTGGCGTTTTTACTGCAATTGCGGCGGCGTCGCACACTTTACGGACACCAACCGACAATACACACCCACCCACGGACAAGCCGTGCTGGTTCCCCCGCTGACCCGATTCTCCACACGAAACGACGGACCGGTCTCGCTGCTTTACGTCTATTTTTCCATCCCGGAAATTTCGGCGGCAATCCCTCCGGTAATCCATTTGATCGAATACAGGCAAGGGCTCAATACGGCCTGTTTTGAATTTCCGGAAACACCGAGGGAACTGAAAGAACTGTATCTCCAGCAGTTGCTGGTCGGCTGTATGGAAAAATTATCCGCCGAAGCTCCCGAAACCATCGAAGCTCCCGGACAGGCCAAACGCCGGGAAACCATCGATGACCGCCTGCCCAAAGCGGTTCAGGTGTTGAAATGCCACCTGGACCAGCCGCTCAGCAACCGCGCCATCAGCCGCAAAGTCGGCATCTCCCCCAATACCTTGCACCGCCTGTTTCTGATGGGATACGGCATGACGCCGCAGCAGTACCAGCGGCTGCTCAGGATCGAAGAGGGACGGCGAAGGCTGCGGGACACCGAGGAGCCGATCGCCCGGATCGCCGCGGAACTCGGTTTTTCCGACCGCTACCACTTTTCCAAAATTTTCAAGCGCATCCTGATGGTCACGCCGAGCGTATTCCGCAAAAACCGTCCAAGATAGGCCAAATTCCGTTCGCATTTCAGGGGAGTTAAGCTATATTATTTGCCATGGTTATTCATGTTTAAATTAATTTGGAGACAAATATGTGCAAGAAAGAGTTCGGTCAACAGGAATTGATGGAAAAATTGGTTTCGCTGTGCAAGCGCCGCGGCTTTGTTTTTCAAAGTTCTGAAATCTACGGCGGTTTCAACGGTTTCTGGGACTACGGCCCATACGGCGCCCGCATGAAGAGCGCCATCGAAAACCTGTGGTGGAATTTCATGGTCGAAACCCGTCAGGATGTGGAAGGACTCGACTCCACGATCATCTGCCATCCGCAGGTCTGGAAAGCTTCCGGCCATGTTGATCAGTTCAGCGACCTGATGTGCGACTGCAAGGACTGCAAGGCCCGCCACCGCGTCGACCAGATGCCCGACCCGACCGTCTGCTCCAACTGCGGCTCGAAAAACCTGACCGAACCGCGTGAATTCAACTTGATGATGAAAACTTTCGTCGGTCCGGTTTTTGATGAAGAACACGTGGCTTATCTCCGCGCCGAAACCTGTCAGCCGATTTTCGTGGACTTCCAGCAGGTGCGCATCGCCACCCGCCAGAAGCTCCCCTTCGGGATCGCCCAGATCGGCAAGGCGTTCCGCAATGAAATCAACCCGCGCAACTTTACCTTCCGTTCGCGCGAATTTACCCAGATGGAAATGGAATTCTTCTGTTACGCCGAAAACTCCATGGATGTCTGGGAATACTGGAAAAACGAACGTATCCGCTACTACCGCGAAAAACTCGGGTTCACCGACGATATGATGCGTATTTATGTCCATGAAAAACTGGCCCACTACGCCAAGGCCGCCGTTGACATCGAAGTCAAATTCCCGTTCGGATGGGGCGAGCTCGAAGGCATTCACCACCGCGGCACCTGGGATCTCTCGCGCCATCAGGAATTCTCCGGCGCAGACCTGACCTATGTGGATGAAAACGGCACGCGCACCCTCCCGACCGTCGTCGAAACCTCGGTGGGCGTGGACCGTACGTTCCTCGCCATCCTCGGCAACGCCTACGACGAAGAAGAGGCCGCCACCAAGAAAGAAGGACAGGACACCGACGTTCGCGTCGTGCTCCGTCTGCCGGCCTCGGTAGCGCCGGTACAGGTGGCGATCCTGCCAATTTCCAAGAAGCTCGGCGAAAACGCGGAAAAACTGTTCCATGACCTGGCCGGTAAATTCCGTTGCGAATACGATGTGACCGGCAGTATCGGCAAGCGTTACCGCCGTCAGGATGAAATCGGGACGCCGTTCTGCGTGACTTTCGACTTTGATTCGCTGGAAGACAACGCGGTGACGATCCGCGACCGCGACACGATGGAACAGGTCCGGGTCAACGTCACCCAATTGAAATCCTATTTTGAGGAACACATAGGCTGAGGTTTATTTGATGGCTGAGTATTTCATACTGGCTGCGATCGGAGCTTTGGCGGCCATTTTCCTGGTCGCCTGGTTCCGCAAGAAAAAATGCAACTGCGACACCTGTCCCAGCAAGGACTGCCCGTCGCGCGATTGCAATCAGGACGAAAAAAAGGACTGAAACGTTCCTAATTTCCTCCATAATTTGAATGGCTATTTTATTTTATGAAAAAGCCAGGAGTTTTATTTGTCTCCTTTGCCTGGACTTCCTTGTTTGCTATAATTCCAGAGGAACCCTGTTTTTTTATTTGAAAGAGGCTGTTTTTATGGTATATTCACACAAATAGCTTTTAAGGAGAAAATCAGTATGAAATTAGGAATTATCGGCGGCAGCGGCCTTTACGAAATCGACGGGATGGAAGATATTCGCGAAAATATTGTCGAAACCCCTTTCGGCAAACCATCCGACATTTTGTTCTCCGGCACCCTGGCCGGACAGGAAATCGTTTTTCTGGCACGCCACGGCAAGGGGCACCTGATCGCCCCGTCGGAAATTAACCATCGCGCCAACATTTTCGCCATGAAAACGCTCGGCGTCACCCACATCATCAGTATTTCCGCCGTTGGCAGCCTGCGCGAAAGAATGCGTCCGCGCGACGTGGTAATCATCGATCAGTATTTCGATCGCCGCCGTGCCGGAAGCAGCGACACCTTCTTCGGCGACGGCATCGTCGCCCATATCGCATTCGGCAACCCGGTTTGCCGCGAAATGGCCGTCCTCGCCGCCGAAGCCGCCCGCAAGAGCATTGAAGAATCCGGGGACGATTCACGTCATATCCACACCACCGGCACTTACGTCAATATGGAAGGACCGGCTTTTTCAACCAAGGCCGAATCCAAATTCTATCGTGACTGCGGTTTCCATGTCATCGGCATGACCAACCTGCCCGAAGCCAAACTGGCACGCGAAGCCGAAATCTGTTACGTCACCGTGGCGATGGTCACCGATTACGATTCCTGGCACCCCGACCACGACCAGGTAACTGTGGATATGGTGATCGAACACCTGAATTCCAATACCATCCTGGGCAAAGATATCGTCAGACATGCCGCCGCCGCGTTGAAGGACATCCCCGGCGAATGCGACTGCTGCAATGCCCTGAAGGCCTCGCTGATTTCGAACATGGATATGGTATCCAACGACCGGAAACTGGTCCTGGCCCCCATTATCGGAAAGTATCTCTGAGATCATGACCCATACGCCTCCACGAATCGAAACGCCGCCCTATCCCAGCTCCAGCCGCTGGCTGTTGGAAATCAGTTTTGACGGCACCAACTACAGCGGCTGGCAATACCAGCACCACTGCATTTCGGTTCAGGAGGTCTTGCAGAAACACCTCAGCAATATCTTCGCCGACCTGCCGATCAACCTGACCGGCAGCAGCCGGACCGACGCAGGGGTTCACGCGCTCGGCATGGCGGCATCATTTGCCGTCCCGGACCGGCCCAGCATTGAGTCGGACAAACTGTTGCGGGCCATGAACCGGATGCTTCCCCCCGATATCCGCATCCGCAAAATCAAAACCGTACCGATGGAGTTCAATCCAAGATTCGATTCCCTCGGCAAAGCCTATACTTATGTGCTGAACCTCGGCCGCGAAACCCCGTTCTCCACCCGCTACTCGTGGTACCGCTACCGCAGGCTCGACATTGACGCCATGCGCGAAGCCGCGGCGCATCTGGTCGGAACCCATGATTTTTCCTCGTTCGTGGTGGAACGCTCGAAAATCGATGACGCGGTGCGGACGATCTACCGGATTGAATTCGAGCAGATCGGCAATTTTCTCTGCATCAGCTTCGTCGGCAACGGTTTTCTGTACAAGATGATCCGTTGTCTGGTCGGACTGCTGGAATCCGTCGGCGCCGGTTTGCGGAGTCCCGCCGACGCCTTGCGGGTGCTGGAGGCGCGCGACCGCAGTCAATCCGCCGAAACCGCGCCGCCGCACGGACTGTTCCTGATGAAAGTGTTTTTCGAGGAAGCCCCGCGCAACAGTTGGAAATTGAAGAATGTCCCGTTCTTTATTTAGTATCAGCAAAGGAGTTGTGTAAATGCCGATCACCTATCGCCAGGAAGTTTACCGCAAGCTGATTCATCTGAGCAGTTTGTGGATGCCTGTCTTTGTCCTGCTGGTTCCCCGCTGGTGGAGTTTCGCCGTTTTCGCGGTATTGCTGGCGGTCACTGTGACCATTGAATACGGCTATTACCGGGAATGGCCGGTGATCCATCCGCTGTATGATTTTTTCTTCGGCAGGATGCTCCGGGATAAACCGGTCGGCGTTAAGTTTCAATTAAGCGGGGGACCGCCGGTGCTTGCCGCCGCCGCCATGTGCGTACTGCTGTTTCCCGACCCGATCCATGTTTTCTGCGCCATGACGGTGATGTTGCTCGGCGACACCGCGGCGGCACTGATCGGGCGGCGCTGGGGCGAAACCAAATTCAAAAACGGCAAGTCCATGGAAGGAAGTCTCGCCTTTATCCTGGTCGGCTGGCTGATCATCATCTTCACCGGGTTGTTCGCCGGTTTCAACGGGCGCGAATTCGCGTTCGAAGGCGAGCAGCCGACAGCGGGCGAGCAGGCAC
>CALABZ010000389.1 GCA_937888615.1 uncultured Lentisphaeria bacterium
GGACTGATGACCGTTCCGCTGTTATCGGCTACGCTTGCCGCCGCCAGGTTTTCCACCACGATCAGGCGATCGGTTTATTTCGCAGATTACTCATTTTTTCGCCTCCATCGGCTGAGAATAATTGCCGACCAGAGTTCCGTTCGCCAGCACCTCGTTATCGGCTTCATAGCTCTTGCGCGCGCCTTTGTAAAAAATCCCGATGGGAATCTCGTCACCCCAGCGCAACGCCAGTTCCAGCGCCTTCATTTTATCGTGGCAGTCGTGATCGGCCGGAATCGGTTTCACCCGGTCTTTATACCACTTGAACGTATTCGTGTGGTTGAAACTAACGCACGGCTGCAGGATGTCCACCAGCGCCATCCCCCCGCGATGGGCGAACGCCGCCAGCATCATCTGTTTGAGATGTTCCGGATCGCCGCTGAAACTTCGCGCCACAAAGGAACACTCTTCGAGAATCGCGATCGCCAACGGATTGATCGGCTGGAGCTTTTGCCCGTGGACCTGAATCGGAGTGACAAAGCCAATATCCGAGGTGGGCGACGCCTGGCCTTTGGTCAGCCCGTAAACCTGATTGTTGTGTACGAACACTTTAACACCGATGTTGCGGCGCAGGTTATGGAGGAAATGGTTGCCTCCCTCACCATACATGTCGCCGTCGCCGGAAAAGATGGCGACTTCCAGCTCGTGATTGGCGATTTTGATTCCCGCCGCCGCCGGCAGCGCCCGGCCATGCAGACCGTTGAACACGCTGACCGGAATATTGTGCGGCAGTTTCGCCGCCTGACCGATGCCGGAAACCAACACCAGTTTATCGGTGTTTACCGCCCCGGTCGCCAATACTTCCCGCAATGTTTTAAGAATGGCATGGTTTCCACAACCCGGGCACCACGCGGGCTGGGTGTCCGCTTTTGCAATGGCAATCATAATTTCACCTCGGCAGTTAAATATTCCGCGGTTATCGGCAACCCGTCATAACGGCTGACCTTAATCATTTCCCTACTGATACCGGCTTCCCGCAGCAAGGCCCGGAACTGGCCGGTGGCATTGCCCTCCACCACGATCAGGCGTCGCGGCTGTTCCAATAACGGTTTCAGACGATCACCCGGCAGCGGCCAGAGTTGCGAGAAATGAATCATGGCGAATTTGCCGCCGCCTGCATTCATGATATCGATGTATTCCCGGCAAGCGCCGTAGGTCGAGCCCCAGCAGACCAAAGCGATATCGGCGTCGTCGGCGCCGTAAACTTCCGGCATGATGAAAGCCTCCAGCAATCCGGCGTCTTTCCGCAACCGCTTTTCCTGCTGTCGAATCCGCACGGCGAAGTCCTCGCTCAGATGCCCCGCTTCATCGTGTTCATCGCTGTCGCAGACCACTGCGACGCCGTGGCCTGGGACCGCTCGCGGCGATACGCCGTCCGGACTTTCCGCATAGCGGACATAGGTCTCCGGCTCGCCCTCAATCAACCCGCGGTCGATCGGCCGGTATTCGGCACTCGGCAGTTCCAGATTGGTTTCGGCGTCCTGAAGATACTGGTCGGTGAGCATCAGCGCCGGGACCTGGAACCGGTGAGCGGTTTCCAGCGCGACCCGGGTCAGATCATAACATTGTCGATGCGAGCCCGGCGCGTAAACGATCCGGCGGAATTCACCGTGTCCGGCATTAATCACGAATTTCAGGTCTTCCTGCGCCGTACGAGTGGGCATGCCGGTGGCCGGGCCCGGACGCTGCGCCACCAGAATGAAAATCGGCAACTCCATCATTCCCGCCAGCGACAAGCCTTCGGCCATCAGCGCAAACCCGCCGCCGCTGGTCGTCGTCATTGCCGGAACTCCGGCATAAACCGCGCCGCAGATCATGTTGACGGCGGCGATTTCATCCTCCGCCTGCTCCACCACAATCCCATAGCGGTCGGACGCCGCCGCCAGACTGGTTAACGTTGCCGTACTGGGCGACATGGGATACGCGGTGACAAATTTCACCCCGGATGTCGCGGCGGCCAGTCCGATCATCGCCGCGCCGGTCATCACCGAAGCCGGGTTCCGAACAGGGTGAGGCGCGGTTAAATTCGTCGACAGCGTCAAGCCTTTTTGATATCCGGCGGCGGCGCAGGCGAGGTTTTTCTCGATGATCTCGTCGCGCCCGGCGAATTCCCGCCGCAGAAAATCCTCTAGGAATTCGAGCGGATATTTCAACAGGCCCCAGACCGTTCCGGCCGCAACCGTATTGCTCATGATGTCCATTCCACCGCTTTGTTTGGCGATTCCGGTAAAATCGATCGTCAGGACCTGCGACCGGTCTTCTTTGCCGTCAAGCAGGATCACCGCATCGGAGGCGGTATGTTCCCGCAACAGTTCCAGGGCGGTTTCATTGAGTGCCAGCAGGAGGTTCGGCCGCTCTTTCAGCCCAAACAATTCGTTCTTTCAAACCGAAGAGTTCGCGATCGGCAAAACGCAGGTCGCACCAGTTCAACCCGCCGCGAATCCGCGACATGTAACTTTTTCCTGAAAAAACCTCGAGACCGGAAGCGGCCGCCGCGCCGACCAGCAAATTGCCGACCACGACCAAGCCTTGCCCCGCTTCCCCGGCAATTCTGATATTGATGTCCATAACTCCTCCCAGTTAATCACTTCGAAGCAAACTCCGGAGTGGTCGAAGATTTAGTTTGCCCCATATGACGAGGTGTCGGGCGGGGCAGTCCGTGGACCGGGAAATTTAATCCCGGATGCCGTTCAATATGCCTTGAAACGTTCTTTTTTTGCTTTGCACACCGGACAGTCATCCGGCGCCTCGCCTTCGACGGTATAACCGCAGACTTCGCAGATATGAACGGTGCAGAGTTTCACATCCTGCCCGCCGTCAACCGCGGCTTTGGCTTTCTGAAACAGTTTGCGATGTTCGACCTCAGTCATATAGGACCAGGTGAAGCTTCGCTCCGCACTCTTTTCGCCCTGGAATTTTGCGGTCTCAATATAAGTTGGATACATTTCTTCGACTTCGAAGGTTTCGCCGGCGATGCTCAGACCGAGATTTTTCGCCGTACTGCCCGGTCCAAAAGCCGCCATGCTGTTGGCGACGCGCCCGGTGTCGAGATGTTTCAGTTCCTGATAATGGTCAAACGCGTGAATTCTTTCCGCTTCGGCGATCGCGGTGAACAACCGGAAGACATTGGGAAAATTTTCCCTGGCGGCGACTTCAGCGAAACGCAGGTAACGCATGTGGGCCTGGCACTCTCCGCCGAACGCATTGATCATGTTTTGTTCCGTCATCTGCTTCATCATACTTCTCCTCTGCTCCTCTGTATATTCAGGTCTGTTTATCGGGTTTCGCCAATCCGCGGTTCCACTGCGGCTTCCGGGACGAAACCGCTTGAATGGGCAAATGATCCGTCCGACCTCCCGTTCGGACACCTTTTTTAAGTGCTTGCGGTAAAGTATTCTTTATTACCATAATACCTCGATTGCAGTTTGCAAATCCTCAAACAGACTTTATCCAATGTTCAGTGTTTCAGTTTTAGAGGTTCCCTTTATATTTGAGAATTTCACACAAATCCGATACGAATTCGAAGTTATCGGAGAGCTTGTGCGGGAGCGTCTTAAAACAATTCTTGAATTATCGTTTTACCAAATTATATTGTTCAGGGTGGATATCGGAGATGACCAATGAAATTGAGATTATGGAAGTGTTGGACATTGTCTTTGCCGACAGAAGGCAAAAATACTTTCTGACGTTTTATACGCCGAAAAGACTGACTGTAGCGGTCGGCCTTTCCGTCCGGCAGTTTACCGACTTCCTCCGGCAATATGCCGCCAGCAAAGAATTCGGACTGTACGCTTACTTATCAGAACGATTTTCTTACTGGTTCTGTCCGGCTCAATAAACCGATTAATGAACGCATGGCGTCCACGATCCGCCACAACCGGGCCCGCGGTT
>CALABZ010000390.1 GCA_937888615.1 uncultured Lentisphaeria bacterium
GTCAAGGTTTCCCCTGCGAAATAATACAGTCCATTCGCAGCGGGCCGTTGCCCGCACGTGATCCAGCGGTCAGTCGCAGCGGGTCGTACGCCGCTGGTCGCTCGGAGAGCGAAACTTTCCGTTTGTCTCCAGTCGGGCGGAGAAAATTGTGAATTTTTCGAAAAACCGGAGTTGACAAAATGGTGTCTGAACAGTATAATTAAATCAGGTCAGTTTGGTTGACTTATATTTTTTGCAAGAAACTGCAATCGATTTCAGTAAATTAAAATGGAGGTTGAAAACGGTTTGATGAGAAAGAATTTTACACTTATAGAGCTCTTGGTGGTTATCGCGATTATAGCGATACTTGCGGCGATGCTGCTGCCGGCGTTGAACAATGCCCGTGAGAAAGGGCGGTTGATTTCCTGCGTCAGTAATTTGAAACAGCTTGGCACGGGAACGACTTTTTATCAGCAGGACAATACGGAATATTTCCCGCGCTCTTATCCGGGCTCCGGGGGATGGGGACAGCTTTATTACGATTGCAAGTATATTACTTCCTATGACAATGTGACTTGTCCTTCGCACAAGGGAGTACGTCCCGGCGACATCAATCCCGCTACGGGTAAGGTATGGGGATTTGTCGATTCCCATTATGGGCTTAACCATCAGCACATCGGCAGCTCCCTTCGATACGTTTCGTCATCTCCTGACAAAGACTATCCTGCCAAAATGAGCGCGTTGCGTAGTCCCTCGTTGGTTGTGTTGATGACCGAAACGAAACGTTACAACACCGATCCGATGCGGGGTATTTATGTGGTTCACGACGGGGAAGCCGCTTCAGACAGTTATGGCATTGCCTATCCGAAGCACAGCCGCAGTATCAATGTATTGTGGTGTGACGGGCATGTGGAGAACCTGAAAGCGTTGAATCAGACCGCCGTTTACAGCAACTCGGTGCTGGGAAGTTATACCGGTGAGAATTCGAAGTGGAGGAGACGATGAGTATTTCAATGCAGGAATTGGCCGAGAAGATCGGCATGTCCACTTCGGCGATTTCACGGGCATTGAGCAGCGATCCGGAAAAGCGGGCGCTGGTGAATAAGGAAAAAAGGCATTACATCGAGGAGGCCGCCCGGCGTTATGATTATGTGCCGAACCCGGTGGCCGGCAATCTGCGTCAGCAGCGTTCGGGGCAGATCGGGATCGCCATGAACATGAATCTGGCGATCGGGGATTTGAACTTCATCATCATGAAAAGTTTTCTGGAGGCGGCGAGAGATTATCAGGTGGCGACCTGGTTTCAGGGATTTTCCGAGGACGACTATAAGGATGTGCTGGATATCTGCCGCCGCCAGCGGCTGGACGGTATTATCGTGTCGCATCGCAAAGAGCCCGAATACCTTGAACAGTTGATTCAATACCGCGCCGATGGCGGTCGGGTGGTCATGATCGACAACCTCGACCATCAATGGCCGTTTCCCCGGGTTTCGCCGGATCATTTCCGCGCCGGTTATCTGGCGGGGGAATACCTGATTCATCGTGGATGCCGCCGGATCGGGCATTACGGATGCGATTCTTTCGACGGGTGCGGCAAGGAACGGTTTGCCGGTTTCAAACAGGCGTTGCTGGAACATGGCCTCGCATTCGATCCGCAATACCTGATCGATGATTCGGGCGACTTGGCGGCGTGCCATGTGCCGGATTGGAAAGAGGTGCCGGACGGATTTTTTACATGGAACGACATTGCGGCGGTCAAATTGATCCGTTGCCTGCGGGCGAAAGGGGTGGATATCCCGGTGGTCGGCTGTGACAACCGCCCGTTGAAACAATTTATGGAATTTCAGTTTCCGAGCATTGATTGCCATTATGAAAAAATGGGCTCATATGCGCTGGAATTACTGCTTGGCGAGTCGGGTCGGCAAACCCGTCTGATTGAACCGGAATTGAAGGATATTTAAATGATGCGAATAAAAATGATTGCAGGGACGTTGTGCGCCGCCGGGATACTTTCCCTTTTCGGAAACCAGCTTCCCACGAGTTTCAGCGTTTCTTTTAATGAACAGAAGGTAACCGAATTCACGGTGGAGCCGCGGGAGGGGAGGGCGGCATACCTGGCATTTTCCGGCAGGATCGACACGCCGGATTTCACCAGCGGTGCTCAACCGGCAGTACGCATTCTGGTCAATGGCGTGTCGCTTTCGGAGAACCGACTGGTCAACAAAGGCGATTATTTTCATTTCCGCCGCGACCATCTGGTGAGTTGGTTCACTCGGGACAAGATGACGCTGGTGTATTATCCGTGGGATGTCGCCGGGAAAACCCTTGACAAACAGTTCACTTTTGATTTTGTGTTCGAGCTGGACGGCCTGTTGAAAGAAGGCGAAAACCGGATCAGTTGGATCAATGAATTCAAGGCGTTCCGCAATTCCCGGCTTGAATTCAAAAATGTTCGCCTGATGTATTCGAATGATTTCCCGGTCAGTCCCAGTGTCGAGGAAAAAGCGCCCCGCAGTTATGGCGCGAAAGAACTGCGCCGCCGCGCTTCCTCCCTGCATCGCGGCGTCAACAAAATACTGAAAGTGGAGGATGATTTTCTGGGCGCGTCCATGACCGGACACTATGCGCCGCGCCGCTATACCGTGTCCGATTACCGGTTTTCGGACAACGGGGCAGGGATGATGAAATTGAAGACCGGCGAAGTCGAAAATACATTTGCCTCGTCCTGGCGGATCGGCGAAAAGGTATTGAAACTGTCCGGCAACACCGCCGCATCGGCTGAACTGGATATTTCGCGCAAGGTCGAGAAAACGCCGTTCGGGGTCGTCATCTCGGACACCCTGACCAACCGGACCGGCAAAGACTTGCCGGTGATCGTGGATAACGCGGTGACGGTCGACCTGGATAAACTGGAAGTGTTCCGGCTGGCGGGAAGTTTGCAGAGGACTTTCACCTGCGACACCGATAATCTGGCGACGCGCGACTTCGCCATGACTCCGCTTGTTTTCATGCGTTATGCGGACAGCGGGTTCGGGGTTTATCTGGAGGACGACCGTTACCGCAACCAGTATTCGGCTATCGCGGTGGACGATACACTGCATCTGGTGAACGATCTGTTTTACCTCGCTCCGCATTCGTCGTACACCTATGTCTGGAAAATTTATCCTATCCCGGACGGCAACTACTACTCTCTGCTCAACGCCTTGCGGCAGGATTACGAACTTTACCAGCCGATCCCCGGCCTGTTCGGGTTCATCTATCCCTTCAAGGACGACAACTTGTATGAGCGTTATTACCGCAAACGCCTGACTTCTCCTGAAATGATCCGGCAGTTCTTCGACGATTCCGGCATTTCGATTCCCTGCGCCTCGCCGATCATGAACGATGCGCGGATACAGGGGACGGCTTACGGGAGTGAGCCGTCGGAGTTTTACGCCCGGAGCCTTGACGTTCCCGCTGAATTCCTGAAAGCAATGCGCACTGCCGGGGTGGATTTGCCGCTCCTGATGTACACCGACGTTCACCTGGTGCGTACCGACGGCGATTTCGACTTCGGGCGGCAGTCCAGGTGGCAGGAACGCCTGCGCGACAGCCTGATCCGAAATTATTTCGGCAATACCGTGCCTTATCGGACCGGCTACCTTTATCACGTGGCGGCACGCCCTGACAATGCAGCGGGGAAGCAGATCGAACAAAATATCGACACCATATTGGACACGAAGAAGTTTTCCGGCGTTTTTCTGGACGAATGGAATCACTCGAACGTGCGGGTCGCCTTTAACCTGAGCGACAACACTACGGCATTGCTTGACCGCAATGGAAAGATTGCGCATAAAGCCGCCATTATCCCGTTGTACAGCAAGGAATTTCTGGTAAAGACCGGAAAGCGGGTCACTGACGGCGGCCGGGTGTCGTTTGCCAATCAGTTCGACTGTTTGCTGGACCTGATGCGCCTGCCGCTGATTCATTTCGCGGAACCGGTGGCGCACGAGGATTGTTACCTGATCCGTGCGGCGCAGGCCTCGCGGACGCCGCTGACTTTGACCTGCAAACGCAATACGACGGCCTGGAGCGATGTCAAATATTATTTGCGCTACGGCATTGTCTGCTGCTTCTATGCTTCGCGGATGTACGGGGATCATGTGCTGAAAAAGCTTTATCCGATCACGATCCGTGAAATTCACCCGGGAGTTGTCATCGGGGAGGACCGGATTTTCACGAACCGCTCCGGCAAATTCAGTCTTGGGGACGGACGCAGTCTGACCGCCTACATCTACAGCGATCCGCAGGGGTTGTTCTCGCGTGAAGTCAAGGGCGGCGCGGAAATCGAACTGACCCTTGATCCCGAGCATGAGGTCGCGGTGATTATCGCGGAATAAGACCACAATTACAGAATGGTTGCCACGGTTGTTTGTCCGGGGCAGCCGTTTTTTTACTGTTCTACAAAATACGGGCATAAAAAAACCCGCCTGAATAAGCGGGTTTTAATATTCGAATGAAACCGAATAAACTTATTTGGTTTCGAACAGCGAACGGATCTTGGCGCCGGTGATTTCGACTTCATGGGCTCCGAGTTCTTCGCGTTTACGCTTCAGGGTCGGGGCGCCGTTACGGGCTTCCGCGATCCATTCACGGGCAAACTTGCCGCTTTCGATGTCGGCCAGAGATTCTTTCATGCGGGCCTTGACGTCCGGCGTGATGATGCGCGGTCCGTTCACATATTCGCCCCATTCGGCGGTGTTGGAAATAACCGCGTTCATCTTCTGGATGCCGCCTTCGTAGATCAGGTCGACGATGAGCTTGGTTTCGTGGACGCATTCGAAATAAGCCATTTCGGGCGGATAACCGGCTTCAACCAGCGTTTCGAATCCGTACTTCATCAGGTCAACCAAACCGCCGCAGAGAACGTTCTGTTCGCCGAAGAGGTCTTCGTAGGTTTCCTGTTCCATCGTGCATTTGAGCACGCCGCCGCGGGTCAGACCTTCGGTTTTGGCCATAGCCAGCACGGTGTCCCAGGCTTTGCCGGAAGCATCCTGCTTCACAGCCACCAGGCCCGGCACGCCGAATCCCTGGACGAAGACCTTGCGGACTTCCGTGCCCGGACCCTTCGGGGCGACCATCACCACGTCCACGCCTTCCGGGGGCGCGATGAAGCCGAAAACGAAGTTGAAACCATGCGAACAGGAAAGGGTTTTACCCGGTTTCAGGTTGGCCTTGATTTCCTTTTCATAAACTTCCTGATGGGTTTCATCGGGGAGCAGCATGTGAATGATATCGGCTTTGGCGGCGGCGGAAGCCACATCCATAACCTCGAAACCGTCTTCCGTGGCGCTGTCAAAGGACTTGCCCGGACGGATACCGATAATTACATTGACCCCGGAATCCCTCATGTTAAGCGCTTGTGCGCGTCCCTGGGCTCCGTAGCCGATCACCGCAATCGTCTTTCCGTTCAAGACGCTTTGATCCACTGCATTGTCGTGCAGAATTTCCATTTTTCATTCTCCTTTCGAAAATTGAAATACCAATTCGTTAATATAGCTTGTTTCGCAGCTTTTACAATTCAGGAAACCATTATTCCGCTTTAATAATCAATTCGGGGGGCCTTTTGTGCTCGTCACCACATGGCTGCGGCCAGAGTTCTTCCAGTTTTTCGCGAATAACCGCCGCGTCTTTGGTTCCGGCCAGCTCACGGGCGGCCAGCGCCGCGCCGATGGCGAAATTTTCCGGGGTTTCGCCCTGGCTTAATATAACGCGCATGGTTCCGATGACGCGGTCGTCCCAACTCAGCTTGCGGGGAATGTCGCGGGTGATGCGGGCAATGGCATCCTTCAGGAAGGGGTTGGTCATGCGGACGAGCAAGTCTTCGGCATAAGCGGCAAAACCGTCGGCGGTGAAGAGCTCGTCACCGGTCGCACCCCATTTCTTGCACAGCGCTACGCCGGATTCTTCGATGAACGCTTTGCGGGCGATTCCCATCAGGTCATGCTCCGCGCGGAGCTCGCTCATGAATTCATGGTTCCGCTGCTTGCCCATGATCCCGAGCAGGAAATGGACCGCGTTGTGTCCGTAAAGTTTGGCTTCTTCAAAGGGATAAAGATCCTGCTTGACGTAGAGGTTCTGCACCTTGCGTTCTTCGATCTGCGGACAGCTTGAAATGTAGATGCGGTTGAACTCTTCCACCAGGTGGGCGCGGTCGGCGCCGGGACAGAGTAGTTCCAGCTTTTGAGCGGCGCAGTCCTGAACGGGAACAACGCCGCTCATTTTGCCCACGACGGTATTCAGATAAAACGTATTCGGAAATTCGACGCCGATGGCCTTCGCCAGTTCTTCAGCGGCATGGTTATTGTTTTCCGCGGTATAAATGAAACGGCGGCGCTTGGGCTGACGCTCGAATCCGGCCTTCAGCCAGCTTGCGCAACCGGCGAAAAACTTGACGCTGGGGAGTGCGGTGGCGAATTCCTCACCTTCGGCGGCGGCTTCAGTGAGTTTTTCCTGCTCAGCGGGGATGTTGGGATTGTATACTTCAACATTCGCATAAGTTTCACTGTAAACCCGATCTTCGGCGGCGATATTGATGGTGACTTTGCCGCCGCTTCCGTTGATGGCCTGTTTGAGTTTGTCATCGACTTCCGCGATGACGATCCGGTCGAATTTCCCCTTGGCCGCGCCGGAAAGAAATATTCCGGTTTGGATGGGCCCCATGCCGATACCGACGAAAACGCTCATTTTTGTTTCCTTTCTGATTGATTGGATTTAATGGAATTTATCTCTTTAAGATATCCCCTGAATCAGAAAAATTCCAGATTATTCCGGACGAAAATCGGAAAATGATTTGCAATTTGTTCTCAACGATGTAATTTATTAGCTTATAAAAAGTGGACTCTTAGCTCAGTTGGTTAGAGCAGGTGACTCATAATCACCGGGTCGCTGGTTCAAGTCCGGCAGGGTCCACCATTTTATCCTCAAAAAGCTCAAAAAGGTGGCAGATTGGCACCTTTTCCGTTTTCAAAAGCCGATTCTTGGCCTCTTCTCCGTTTTGGACCATAACTCAGAGCTCCTTT
>CALABZ010000391.1 GCA_937888615.1 uncultured Lentisphaeria bacterium
CGCCCTCTGTTACACTCGCATCAGAGGTACGCCAATACCCGGAAAAACCATGTAAACAGAAGACGCCCAAGAGGGCGCATCCATCAAACATATCGGTTTTTCGCTGTTGAATTTGGCGTTTTCTGATGCGAAACCTTGTTTAACGGTACATTTTTCGATTATTCAAAAAATACGATATTTAAATAAAAGCTCTATAATCCCTTATATTGTTGACTAATAAACTTAAATTATCATAACCCGTATCATTTGTCAAATCGGAATTCCGCCCGTCAATGATTTTTGCCAGGCATTGGCGCACATTTAATGCAAGTATCAATCAGCCCGCCGGGAATGAATTAATTTTTACCGGCACCTGATTATACCGACGTGGAAGCGAAATCTTTCACCGTCAAAAGAAAGAATCATGAATTTTTACAGAAAAATACCGGTTCGCTTAAAAAGCCGTGTCGTCGGCGGCTTGTCCGTAACTCTTGTAGAGCTCTTTGGATAGATGCGGCTGCGGCTCGGCAATTGATTTTGTCTGCATGTAATTGATAACCTTGCCGAGAATCAGCAGGAGAAGGCATAATAACGCGAAATACCCGCCCAGCGTCTTCCAGCTTCGCGATTTTCCCACCCTGTCATTCTGAAGGCGGGAGCGGAAGTCGGCAACTGTTCTTATCGGCGAATATTTTTCGCAGGCCGCGGTGTAAGCCCTGATGACCCTGCCGGCTCCGGTCAATGTCCGGGTCTCAGGAAAATGCGGAAAGTCCCGAACCGCGTTCCCGGTCAGCGCACAATACAGAACCTTCCCCAGGGCATACAGGTCATCGGTCATGTCCGCTTTGCCGTTGCCGTTCAGCAGCGCGGGCGAAATGAATCCCGGGGTTCCCGCGAGCGTGGTTTGTCCGTTGTCGGCCATCAGGCCGATATCCGCCAAAACAGCTTGACCGTTTATCCATAAAATATTATCCGGCTTAATGTCGCGATGCACCAGCCCGTGTGAATGAAGCACCTCCAGCCCTTCCAATATCTCCAATCCCATTTGAATGATTGCGTCCGAACTCAACACCCCGTGCTTTCTGATCCGGTTCGCCAGCGTATCGGGTATGTAATCGCCGCCGGTGGAAAGGTTGTCGGCAAGGTTCATGGTGTAATAAATGCCGTTCTCGAACTGGGCGACATGATGTATTGCCATCAGGTTTCGATGCGAACAACGCTCCCGATATTTGATTAACCCTTTGATTTCCCTGTCGTAATGCGTGCCCATGGCATATACGACTTTCAAGGCGACAATCTCCCCGGTCGCGTCATTTTCCGCCCGGAACACCGTACCGTACGCACCAGTGCCGCATTCGTGCAAAAGACGATAACCATCAATTATGTCGCCGACCTTATACATGAAGTTCCTGTTCGGTTTCGCCGCAAGCCCGGACGATTTTATTCAAAATCCGGATACAGCGGTTTTTCGCCAGATAAACCTGCCCGATATTCAGGTCCAGGAGAAGGGCGACTTTATCGGCCGGACGGTTCTGTATGCCATATAACTCGAACGCCTGATAAGTCTTCAAGTCCACCCGGTTCTTTAATTCCTCCATAGCTTCACGGAGAATCAACTTCCGCCATTCGGCAGTGAACCTATGGTCAAGTTCCCAATCCGGTCGGGAGTTGGGAGCGGCGATATTTTCCGGGAACTCATGGAATATCTCTTGTGAGCGTTCATTCAGAATGTCCATGGCGCAGTTTTTGATGATTGTCCCCAGATACGTTCTGAATCGCGCGATATCCGGTTTGAAAATAAAGGTTTTTGAATTTTTGAAGAAACGGCTCATAACCCGTTGCAGCAGGTCTTCCCGTTCATGTTCGTTCAACCCCTGTAAACCGCCGACAAACAAAATAATCTCCCGGTATTTGACATAAAATTCATTCCAGGAAATTTCATCCCCGGAAGATAATTTTCCCAATAAAGTTTTTGATGTAGTCGGATATCTCATGCTGCTCCCTTTTTGCATAAGCGATTCTTTATAATATCACGCTTCTCTTTGGTTTTCAACAACAGAAAATCATTTAAATCACAAACTCGCTAAATCACCCCATTTTTGCCTGTTCGCCGTTTAACCCCGAAAAACGCCACGCCGGCGTGGGAAATATGCATTTTATACGGGCCCAAACAGGGTAGGCTGTATGTCCATACAGACCCCCTGTTTTCAGACCGTCTAATGGGGGTGAGCCCCTTTTATTTCGGGATGATGGCCTTAGCGGTATCTCTGAAATTGAGTAAGCCATCGGCGGAGACAGGGGGGAACAGTTCTGCGGCGTACCGGATACGAGCCGAAACTGATTGAGGAGTATACGCGCGATGTCATGTTAGACAATTACGGCCACTTCATTTAAACCATTCTGGCGTATATTGATGCCGAGTAAAAATCTTACGGCTAAATTATTATAACCCTTACGATCAGCTCCTTATAGCGCCAACTTGTCGCTGACATTGAGTAAAGGCACATCGGAGACCAATGGCACCGCCACCACGCCCACACCCGCGCCGCTCGAGGCAGAGGAATCAGCAAAGTTGGCATTTTTTGCAATATAATGTTTGATTTCACAGATACTTAATTTGACTTGTTTGCAACATTGTGCTCTATTGTATCATATTAGGAAAAATAGCAAAGCTCCGGCGAAATATATCGATAGAAAAAGGTTTCGGCAATGGAAACAAGTTATAAGAAACTTTGGAAGCAACTTATTGACCGGGACATGACCAAAACCGAGTTGCGCATGCGTTCCGGTATTAGCACAATGGCCTTGGCGAAGCTTGGCAAGGGAGAAAATGTCTCCATCGAAGTTCTGAAAAAAATATGCACCACGCTGGAATGCGATATTGGTGACATTATGGAGATGGTCCCCAATGGTAAAGACGATGCAATTGAGCCTGGGGTGGAAAAATGATTTCCGGCATTCGACAGACGAAAGACAAACCTCATGATGAAGCAGGAATAAATAATCGGGACAAGAATATGCTCAGTTTCGAACAGGGACATTATTTGTCCAGTCCCGGAAAGTGTATTGAATCAGAAAAGCGAGATTTATGGGAATAGAAAATATGGATTACGTGCAGTTCAACTCTATCGTGAGTTTTATTTGGGGCATCGCCGACGATTGCCTTCGCGACGTTTACGTGCGGGGCAAATATCGTGACGTGATTTTGCCGATGACGGTTATCCGGCGGCTGGACGCTGTTTTGGAAGATACCAAGGAAGATGTCCTCAAAATGAAAGCCCGGCTTGACAAAGCTCATGTTGCCAATCAGACAGCGGCGTTGTACCAGGCGGCAAAGCAATCTTTCTGCAATAGTTCGCCATTCACCCTGAAAGACTTGACCGCGCGCGCAAAACAGCAACAGTTGAAAGCTGACTTCATCGCCTATCTTGACGGCTTTTCGCCGAATGTGCAGGAAATTCTGGATAAATTCAAATTCCGAAATCAGATCGACACCATGTCTGATGCCGAAATTTTGGGCTCCGTGATCGAAAAGTTTGTTGCGCCGACTATCAATCTCAGTCCGAACCCGGTGCTGGATGACCATGGAGATGTACGCATTCCCGGTCTCGACAACCACACGATGGGAACGATCTTCGAAGAACTCATTCGCCGTTTCAACGAAGAAAACAACGAGGAAGCCGGAGAGCACTTTACTCCGCGTGACGTTATTGAACTGATGGCCGATCTGGTCTTCATGCCGATTGCGGACAAAATCAAAGACGCCACCTATTCCTGCTATGACGGAGCCAGTGGTACCGGCGGCATGCTTACAGTGGCGCAAAAGCGGCTGAATAAACTTGCCGAACTTAGCGGGAAGAACGTCTCGATCCATCTGTTTGGACAGGAAGTCAATCCGGAAACTTATGCCATTACCAAGTCCGATATGCTGATTACCGGCGATGGAGAGGAAACCGAACATATCGGTTACGGCTCGACGCTTTCCAACGACCAGTTCCCCACCTATCAATTCGACTTCATGCTCTCCAATCCGCCTTATGGAAAATCATGGAAAACCGACGCCGACAAGATGGGCGGCAAGAAAGAAATCATCGATCCGCGTTTTGTGGTCGATTTTGCCGGCGATGTCGAATTCTCCATGATTCCGCGTTCCAGCGACGGACAGATGCTCTTTCTTCTTAACAATATCGCCAAAATGAAAGAGACTACCAAACTCGGCAGCCGGATCGCCGAAGTTCACAATGGTTCATCGCTCTTTACTGGAGACGCCGGTTCGGGGGAAAGCAACGCCAGACGCTACATGATCGAACGCGACCTGATTGAAGCCGTCATCGCGCTACCGGAAAATATTTTCTACAATACCGGCATCGGCACTTTCATTTGGGTTCTTTCCAACCGGAAGTCCCCGGAGCGCAAAGGCAAGATTCAACTGATCGACGCGACAAACCTGAAAGAGCCATTGCGCAAAAATCTGGGCAAGAAAAATTGCGGATTCTCCGAGGAAAACCGCCGGCGCATTATGGAAATGTTCCTCAATATGGAAGAATCCGAGACCAGCAAAATCTTTGACAATGCCGAATTCGGCTACTGGCTGGTTACCGTCGAACGACCGCTTCGCTTGCGGGTCGATTTGAGCAGGGGGATTCCAGATGGCGTGTTGAAAGCGGATGACCTCAGGGACTGGAACAAGGCAATTTCAGCCTTGCCCAAGAAAACGCCGCTGGACGACTGGACCGCTTTTGCCAAGGCGACGAAGCTCAAGGCAACGCTTTTGAAGAAGCTGCGACCCTTCATTACTGAAAAAGATGAGAACGCCAAGCCCATAGAAGGCGAAGCCGATGCAGAACTCCGCGATACCGAACAGGTCCCGTTCAAATACGATGGCGGCATTGACGCATTCTTCAAAAACGAGGTCCTGCCCTTCGTACCGGATGCTTGGATCAATGAGAAACAGACGAAGATCGGTTATGAACTTTCGTTCACCAAATATTTCTATAAGCCGGTGCAACTGCGTTCGCCGGAGGATATTGCCGCCGATCTGCGGAAGCTTGAAGAGGAAACCGCCGGATTGCTCGACGAGATTCTCGGAGGACGGCAATGAGTAAAATCTCCATACGTTTTTTTGATGACCGGGAGGTGCGCGCGATCTGGGATGATGAAGCGTCCAAATGGTACTTCTCGGTATTGGATATCGTGGGGGTTCTCAACGGTCAATCGGATTACGAAAAGAACCGTAACTACTGGAAATATCTGAAGGCCAAACTGAAGAAGGAAGGCAACGAACTGGGTAGTGTCACTACCCAGATGAAATTGACCGCTCCGGACGGCAGAAAGCGGCTTTCCAACGTTCTGGATTACAATGGTATTATCGCCCTGGCAAAAGTGTTCCCTTCCACCCGTGCGAACCGTTTTATCGAATGGTTTACTTACAGCGATGAAACCATCGACGGCAAAAGCAAGCAAAAGGCGTACGCACTTTTTGAAAGTTCCTTCATTGACAATATTGAAATCGGCACGGTGAAGGGATTGCAGCAGATTCACGCCTATCTTTTCGGTGGTCTTTACGATTTTGCCGGACAAATCCGTACCTTGAATATCTCCAAGGGCGGCTTTACTTTTGCCCCGGCAATGTTTCTGGCGGAATCCCTGAAAAATATTGAAGCCATGCCGAATGACTCCTTCGATGCCATTCTCGATAAATATGTGGAAATGAACGTGGCTCACCCCTTCCGGGAAGGAAATGGACGCGCTACCCGCATCTGGCTGGACATGATGTTGAAAACACATTTGAAGCGGTGTGTGGATTGGAGCCGGATTAACAAAAACGATTATCTGCAGGCGATGACTTCCAGTGTCTCAGATAGCGCCCTCATCAAAAAGTTGGTTCGGAATGCACTGACCGACCAAATCGATGACCGCGAAATGTTTATGAAAGGCATCGATTACTCCTACTACTATGAAGAACCCGACGACACGATTCAAACACCGGGGGGCGAAGCATGATGACGCCCTATCCTGAATATAAAGCTACCGGTATTCGATGGCTTTCACACATTCCCCAAGGATGGAGAATGATGCGTGCAAAAAATCTTCTTCAGGAAGTTGATATTCGTTCAGAAACGGGGACGGAAGAAATGCTTTCTGTTTCTCATATTACTGGCATTACACCTCGTCGTGAGAAAAAAGTAACAATGTTCGAAGCAGAATCCACCGAAGGCTACAAAATTTGCGAAATTGGACAAATAGCGGCGAATACAATGTGGACTTGGCAAGGCGCAATTGGCGTATCATCTTTTTATGGGATAGTTAGTCCGGCATACAATGTTTATAAACAGCGGGGCTCAAGTTATGATTATCGTTATTTGGATATCCTGCTAAGAGAAAAACACCTTGTTAATGAATATCGGTGTAACTCTACGGGGTTACGCCCTTCGCGTCTACGTTTGTATGCAGATAAATTTCTGTGCATTTCACTGCCTCTTCCCCCGCCCGACGAACAAACGCAGATTGTGCGATATCTGGATGCGATGACGGCGAAGATCAACAAACTGATCCGGGCCAAGAAAAAGCAGATTGCCTTGCTTCATGAACAGAAACAGGCCATCATCAACCAGGCCGTGACCAAAGGTCTTGATCCCAATGTCGAAATGAAAGATTCCGGCATACGTTTTGGTACACACATTCCGACTCACTGGACCGCAATACCAGCAAAATATGTTGTAAATATTACCAATGGGTCAGATCCACAAAACACCGGTGAAATACCAGTCTATGGAAGTGGTGCATCAAGCTTTAAAACTTGTGGAGAGTTTAAAGAAGGACCTGCAGTTCTCTTGGGACGCAAAGGGGCAACTTTAAATATTCCACATTACATAACAGGCAAATACTGGAATGTTGATACGGCGTTTGATGCAAAAACCAAGAATTGTAGTTATGATTTACGCTTTTATTTCTATTGTGCCACTTGTTTTGACTATTTTTTCTATATGTCGCAAACTACACTGCCTAGCATGACGCAATCAGATTATGGAAATATGCGTCTTCCATATCCTCCGAATAACGAGCAAACAGACATTTTTGAACACCTTGATAAGCATTGCCGTGGTATTGATACGCTTATTGCGCAATGCAAAAAAGAAATTGCCCTTGCTGTGGAATACAAAAACAGTCTTATTTCCGCAGTCGTTACGGGAAAGATGGATATTCGCGGGCTGACAGTTGAAGATGTGCTTCCGGAAGATGTGACCATTGATGATGAAGAGGCTGGCGAAGACGTCGAAGAAGAAACGACAGAGGCAGAAAGCGAGGATTGACATATGAACATTCAGATAAAAGAAGCAATTGCTCATTTCTTTTCAAATCCATCTTTTGATCTGATTTTCTCAGAGGCAGTGGCCAATGCGCTGGATGCCGGGGCGTCAGACATAAAGATAAGCATCAGTATTAACCATTGAATTTGGAGAGGCTATCATGTCTTTACTTGATTTATATTTGAGTGCCATTCGGCGCAAACAGGAAGAACTGGTTCACCTGAAAAACGACCTCGCTCGCGAATCCGATAAGAAAGCGTCCCAGTCCGCGAAGATAGCTTCGGCGCATAGTGCGATGTCTCGTACATCTTCTCTTTCCACGATAAAATCCAAAGCTTCTGAAATTGAACGCGCTCAGAAAGAACTTTCCAATATCGAAAAGAAAATTGCGGATATTAACAAAAAGATTGCAAGCAAGGAAAAAGATTTAGCCTCTGAAAATAAAAAATATTATGATGAACAAGCGAGGGAACAAAAAAAGCAGCTTGAAGCAAATAAGAAATTTCAGCAAACCCAAGAACGGCAAATGCGAAGTGTAAATACAACGTTATTTCGGAATTCTCATGAGCATGATGAAATCAGGAATGCGATTGCCGAGTTGCAAAATTTGCCCGATACAATCACTGTTTTATTTATGGCATCCAATCCGACCGATACAAATCACTTGCGACTGGATGAAGAGGCCAGGGCAATTCAAGAAATGATCCGCAAATCAGAATACCGGGATGCCGTTCGCTTTGAGAGTCGCTGGGCAGTTCAACCGCTTGATTTGTTGCAGTCCATCAATGAAGTAGAGCCCACGATCATTCACTTCAGCGGTCATGGCGCGGATAATGGAGCGTTGGTATTGCAAAGTCCATCTGGCGCTGCCAAATTCCTAATTCCGTGAAAGAATCACCGTGATTCATTCACATCTGTTGTTTTGTTGT
>CALABZ010000392.1 GCA_937888615.1 uncultured Lentisphaeria bacterium
GTATTTGCAGATATCGGCGATGCTCATGCTGCGGTTTTCGCGAAGCAGGCGGCAGCTCTCGTTGATGCGGAATTTCTGCAGATAATGCATGGGGGAATTGCCGGTTTGTTTCTTAAACGCCTTGAATAATGTGACCCGGCTGATATTCAGCGCGGAGGCCATTTCATTCACGTTGATATGCCGGTTCAACGGACTTCGGAGGAGTTGCGCGGCTCGGCTTACGATCTCTTCCGCAGTCGGTTTTCCGGGTTGATGGTTTTTGCATAAGCATTCAACGATCTGCAATACGCCGGCGGCATAGGTTTCCGGAATGGTATTGTTATTCCTGGCAAACTGCCATAAAGTGTGAAAACACCGGAGCACCTGTTCTCCCCAATCGCCGCGCAGGACGGGACGTTCCGTTTCCAACCCGATCCTGGCATTCAGCTTATCCACGTCTTCTCCTTCAATCCGCAAATAATAGAATTTCCAGTTTTCCCCTTTGACTGGACCATATTCAACATTATTGTCGTGCATGACACTGAATATATCCCCCCGTTTCAAAGGGAACGTGACGCCATTGCATTTGACATAGCCCCGGCCGGCGGCAACAATATGCCAGGAGTTATGCCCGCCGAATTGAAATATTTCTCCTGCGGAGGTGGACAGTCTTCCGACGTCGAGAAGATGAAAACCGCACCCGACCGGTTTGTCCAGATTTTTCAGCCAGAAACTTTCTGTTTTACAGCTCATGATATTCGATTGGTTGCAAAACTATACTTCATTCCAATGGCGATAGTCATTGATGAAACAAAATAGCAACAATAAAATTCCTTAATTTCATGAATTTTTATTCCTCAAGATAACTTATAGGAATTTCAGGGAAATGCAAGCGCTTCACCGGTTTTCGGCAATCCTTACCTCTTTTTCTCTTTGCTTGCGGTCAACTTATCGAGTCTTTCCCTTTGCGCGGCATTAAGTCGAGTTCGATTCATCAGCAGATAATCATAAAGCGTATTTTTTACCACGGTCGAACGTTCCGCATCATTGATTTGGCTCATAGCCTCGTCAAAAAAAACATTTTCATAAGCGGTTAATGCCACCGCACAGGCAACGGCTTTGTCCGATGATTTATGCTCTTCAGCCATCCGTGAAACCAGATAGTCAAATGCTTGGGATGTCGGCTTGGCGGCATATGTCAGCAAGGTTTTCTGACCCCAGTTGAAGTTGATTTTTTTCGGAATGGCCGGAGGTGCATTTGCCGCCCGTGCCTTTCGTAATATTGAATAAACGATAATGTCGCGATAATAATCTTCAAGCTGTGGCGTGTTATATCGGGACAATGGCTTACCGGTCATTTCCTGCGTCAGTTGCGATAAGACATCTCCTTTTTTCCGCAAGGCGGTGATATGGTCGGCGATTCGGAAAATATTCCCTTTTTCTCGTGATGACGCACGAAACAACATTTCGGGCAGATTTTGAGTGTCGTGTACAATTGCTGCCGTCAGGGCATAAGAAGCAACGTCATCGTGTTTCGACTTTGATATTTTGAACAATCGCTCCTGATCATGTTCGGAAATCGGAGAACTTTTCCACAAGATGGTAGTGACAGTCCCATAATCAATTGCGTCATCTCCTGTAATCGACAATCTGTCGGCCCAAATGCAATGAGAAAACCCCAATAGAAATACGATTATCATTCCGAATTTTTTCATTTTGTTTTGCGTTGCTCCCATAAGGTTTCGGTTAAAATTTTATCGTTGAATTATCTCTATATTGTTAGTCCATCGGAGCCGGAGCGGACACGGTGAAGAATTCGCGGCATTGCGCGGAGAGGGATCCCTACCGGATTGATCCGCCTCCCAAATGGTTTTTTCTTGGCGGAATGACTGCTTTCATTCCAGCCTCTTCGGCTTTCTCGACAATCGCATCCGAATCATAGCCTCGGTCGGCCAAGAGGACTTTTGCATCGATACCGTCAATCAATTCTTCAGCTTGTTGACAATCCGCGCAGGTACCTTTTGTAATAAGGATTCTGACCGGCACACCATGCGCATCCACGGTCAAATGTATCTTGGCGTTGAGCCCCCTTTTGTCTTTGCCATGTCCTGATTGCCGCCGCGAGCGCCACTCCCATGGGCATGAACCTTGACGTGACCGGCGTCTATCATAATCAACTCAAGCTCCGGATTATCAATCAATTGCTCCAATAACCGCTCCCACTGCATTCGCCATATTTTAGTGCCTCCGGTTTGCCGTTTGCATAATATAACACAACCTAGAAGCATATCGGCATCACTTTTTCGGATTTGATCAAGAGCCACCGGCACAAGCATATGCAGTACCTGCTGCTGAACTCAACGCTGAATATTACTCAGATTGCTGAAAAATGCGGTTATGACAACGTCTATTCCCTCTCTCGTTATTTCAAGAAGGAAACGGATATTTCGCCGAACCAGTTCCGCAGGAAATACCGTCATCGCAACTTTCAGTGACGCCGGGTCGCGCCCCTGGCCACTCTTCGGCGATGGCATGGCTGGCTGAAAACTATTGCTTTGCTTCGTTTTCTTCCAGCCAAACGCGCAACGGTTTGCCGTCGAATGTCAGTTCAGCGAGGACCGCGGTGCCGTTCAACACCCGGATTTCGGCGACAGCAGGGTGTTTGGCGCTTCGCTTCTGATAGGCTTTTTCGGCGCGCTCTGCAAGTTTTTCCGGCAGGTAGTAGCGGGCGAACGGCAATGCTTGAAATGAAATCTGGTATTTTCCGGTTTTTTCCTGGCGCTCGGTCCTGTGTTCCTTGCCGTTTTTGTCTTTTTTCACTTCGGGAATGTATTTGGTTTCTTCCCAGCCCCATTGAAATTGAAGCGCTATATTGGAACCGCCCGGTACTGGTTTCGCGGTGACATCGCGGACGGTGGCAAACCCGTCCTTGTCTTCGACCAAATCCAGGTAAACTGTCTGCCCTCGGGTCCAGGTCTTAAATTCGTCTCGCTTGGGCAACAATAAAGGGTTCAATCCCTGATACTGCAAACGCAGGTATCGTCCGCGAAAAGCATCGAACGGGTCAAATGGCGCGGTTTTCAGGCGATAAACCTTGCCTTTGAGAAATATGTGTTCATGTTTTGCCACCATGCCGATGATGACCACGAACGGCAGCAGTACGGCGACGGTCTGGATGAGACGAAGTAAAATTTTCTTAGTCATTTCGACACCTCCGGTTGCCGCGCGAAGCGGCGGGAAACGAACCAATTGGACGCGAAAAAGAGCAAACCGCAAACGATGAATATGATTCCGCGAACGGTGAAAGTGTATTCGGCGGCAAAGAATTTAGAGCAAACCAGCGCGAGGAACAGGAACGAACCGCAAGCGGTCAGAAGCAAACGGCGTTTTTGCAAGCCTGTCGCCAGGGTTGCCACCGCCAATACCGCGAGGTAAAAGAGCATTGAGGTCGCCGCCCAGAAGCGGTCGTTGTCGCCAAAACTGGATTTTATCCAGAACGCCAACGCCACGGCGACCGGAACGAGTCCCCACAGCAAAACCGTGTAGTCGTGTTCCCGCCGTGCCCGTTTGCCGTTCAAAACCATCAACGTCGCCCAGACGATGAGCACGAGCGCGAAAAGGGATAGCGCAACGACTTGCCGTGTGTCTATGACCGCGAGGTTGCCGACGAGATGCCGGATTCTCCAATATCCCTGGAACGTCAGCGAATAAGAGTGCCCTGCCAATGCCAGCGCGGACAGGGCCACAAGCGGTCGCTTCCCCGGGCTTTTCCCGTCGCGGCTAAACCAGATTCCCAGCAGGAACAGGGTCGCGAACAAGGTGCTGTCGCCCAGCATCCACCAGTCGCCCAGTTCGGTTGGAATGCGGATGGAAACGCCCAGCAGGGTGAAGAATAATGCCCACCATGCGAAAACCAACCCCGCAACACGATGGCGCAAGAGATAGAAAAACGGCGCCGACAATGCCATATATCCGAGAAACGGCAACAGGACAGTACGTTGCGACCACCAAAACGGATTGCAAACCCAGAGGAACATTCCAAACGCATAACCGCAGCCGACAGTCACCGAACGGGTCAGGTAGAGCGGCACGAGAAGCAACAGGGTCCAAGTGAGAATGAAATCTTCGGGGTGACCGGAAATTTGGTAGGTTTGAGCGACCAACGCGATGCCCGCACCGATGGACAGTCCCCACAGAATTCCCAATGGTTCGCGGAAGCCTGCCGATTTCCAGCCGCGCCATTCGCCAACAGCCCAAACAATGGAACAACCCAGGAGCGGCGTTATCGATAAAATGGCCCGCACCGGACGCGAAAACTCATCCCAGTTTGCCGCCAGGAGCGCAATCACCCCCAAGCCCACCAATACCGCTCCGATGGCGGGCAGCAACACCGATCGCCACGTCTTTCCTCCGGTATCCGGGTAGCGCGCGCTCAATTTTTCGCCCGTCGCGGCGTCAATGACTCCTTCCGCGACCCAGCGGGCGATTTCGTTCCGCATCTTTTGTCCATCCATAAAAAACCTCCGTTTAGAAAGGCGTGAAACTATTTGCCGACATGAGTATCCGCCCGATAATTATGCTGACCGCCATTGATGAATCCCAAGATATATCAATGTTTAAAATAGTGTCACGACAAACAATGTCAAGCATCCTTTCCGGAAAAATTGGAAAAGCCGATCGACATGACGCCGCGCCTGAAAAAAAAGACGGGAGGCCGGGGATGGCCGTCAATGGGTGCGTTCCGCACGGACGATTTCATTCCAGTCCCCGGCCTGACGGACCGTTTCGCCGGGGGCGATAGTCAGGAACTCATCATCCGGCCAGTCGCCGGACACCAACATGCGAAGCAGGCGCAGGTTCCCGTCCAGTTCGCGGAATTCGCGGTTTTCCGTTTCGGCCCTGACGCGGCATTCCGCCACGGTTTCCGGCGCGGGGACGGTATGGATGAAATAGATCGGCTGGAGCCGACCATCAAGTTTTGGGTGCATAGTCTCCCACACGTATCTGGCATTATCCTCGCCGTATTGTTCGACCAGTTTCGCGTAAGCGTCGCCGTGAGTCAGCTCACCGTCCGAAAAATAATAATCGCCGGAGGCGGCGAAACCGATTGAGGCAAACGGCGTGCTCGGCATTGGCCTGAAAATCTCCTCGAAGCGCTTGCGGCTGCCGAGCAGTATCCCGCAACAATCGTGGCTGCGCGGCATAACCAGCGGAACGGTCCGGGCGGTTAGCCCGGCGGTCGCCGTACCGCACAGTCCATAGCAGAGCAGCACGGCATCGAAATGGATTGCGGCATCGATTTTCTGTTGCAGGTTCAGGCGCAGGGAGTTCGGGCGGGCATGCTCGCCTATCTCTATGAATTCGATATCGATGTGGTGCGGTGAACCGGGCATTACCGCCTCCAATTCAGCTTTGAATACATTACAGCTTATGATTTTGAGTTTCATGGCAACAGCAGGGCATCGATGAAGTTGTCCTCAAACTCCGCGAGTGTGTTCAACGGGATTTCGCGGGGGAGGTTGATCAGGTTTTCAAGTTCGGTCATAATTTCAGGGGCGACGGCCAGACGCGCCGCGCCGCCTAAACTGGTATTGCCGACGATTGTGTATTGGCGTTGCGGCAGCATATCAATAGCGATTGCGTTCTGCAAGTCGAGGTATTGTGCGAACCCGCCGGCCAGGTAAATCCGGTCGGCCTGGCGTCCGCAATAATCCTCCAGGGTCTTGATCCCGGCACGGACTGCGGCTTTGGCCTTGAGCAACTGTTCGATATCGTATTCATGGACAAAAATTTTGTCCGTGACCGGCATTGATTTTGCTTGCGGCATGTAACGGCCGAATTCATTCAAGTGTCCGTTTCTGCGTTCGACGGCAAGAAAGTCCACGTAAGCCGAACCGCAAAGCCCCTGTGCTTCACCGTCCCCAAGCATGGAATAACCACCATTTCCCCGGTAATGGTCTATCGCTCCGAGGGTGGCCCGGCAGCCGAAATGCAGCCCGGCACCTTCGAACGCCGGACCCGCGGCCGCGGCCGTACAAATTATGCCGGAGCACGTATTGAAAATAATTTCGCAGTTCGTGCCGATATCGACCAGCATTTCACCCGGCTGGAGCCCGGTTTCATAGAGTCCGGCGGTTAGATCTCCGCCGATGTAACCGGCGATGCACGGCACCGTCAGCAATGGAATTCCGTGCCAACTCGTTTCGGAAAATTTCCGCACCGGCGGGATAAACGGCATAATTCCGATTGGAGCTGGATCGATTCCGTGAAAAAGACAACTCATCACGGTGTTTCCGCCGATGGCGATCCGGACCACGTTTTTCAGTCCGAGTTCCGCCAGCAGCGATTCGGCTGAATCGCGTACCGCATTCTGCAGTCCGGTCAGGTCGTGTGCGGCGGCATTGATCCGGCTCACGACGTTGTCGCCGTATTTCGCCTGGGCGTTGAAACAACTGGCCTTGGCAATGATTTCGCCCGAACGGATTTTGACTGCCGCAAGGGTGGTGGTCCCGATATCAACGGCGATGACTGTTTCCGGGCGTACCGGGAGCGGCAACGAATTCCAGACGGCGGCGATCTGGCCGTCGTCGGCGGACGGTGTGAACTCGACCTCACCCCGGTCACTCAGCAGCCGGGTACGGCAGGAGAGCGCCTCCGCCGGAGCTTCGACGATTCGTCCTTCCACTTCCCAGGTACCCGACAATAGCCGGACACCGCAGCGGCGGCAGGTGCCGCCTCCGCCGCAACGCAGATCGGGGCCGTGTCCGTCCAGATTCAGAAGTTGCGCCAGATTTTCTTTGGCGGTTATGGTCGTGCGCATGAAATCGGGTATTTCCTTTTTAAATGGTGTCCATCCGGGCATTGGAAAACACCGGATCGATGATCATACAATATAGCATGAAAAGCGAAGATATCTTGTCCCTTATTCGCATTTTCTTGTCCCGAATTGTCATTGTCGGACGATTTTCCGGTTGGCCGTATTCAGATTGATTCCGATAGCTGTTTCAGGCGGAACGCCCCCGGCGGCAGGTGGTAACGGCGGCGGAAGCAGCGGGAAAAATAGCCGGGGTCACGAAATCCGCAGGCGTAGGCGACACGTTCAAGGTTCCAGTCATGGGACTGGAGCAGGATGGCGGCGCGCATCAGCCGTTTCTCATGGATATATTCACCGGGAGACAATGAATAAGCGGCCTTGAACGACCGGCTGATTCCGGTACGATGACGCCGCAGCAGCACCGCCAGCGCGTCGACATTGAAATCGCAGTCCGTAAAATGTTTGTCGATGCAGGCTCTGGCCTCGCGGGCCGAGTACCCGCATTCGGCCCGGGCCGCGCTGTGCCGGATGTCGGCGCTCAGAATAATGTCATAAGCGAGCAGGTCCGCTATTCTCGCATGATCGGGGGAAGGACGACGCAGCAGTTCCAACAGTTGGCGGAATTTATCTTCCGGGCATTTCGTTGCCGGAAGCGATTGGCCTTTGTGCAGTCCGGCGTATTCCAGGATGGCGACCGCCAGGGGGCCGCACAGTGTCATCCAGCAGTATTGGCCTTCGCTGTCCTTCAGTGACGGCGCCATGAAATGACCCGGGGGAAAATAAATAATTTCCCCGCCATGGAGTTCGTGTTCCGTTCCGTCGGCCCGAAACCGGATGGTTCCAGTGTATCCCCAGTAAACATTGGCGCGGTCGGCGACGTGTCCCCGTGCATGCCGCCATCCGGCGGCGACTTTCCCGACGCCGGCCG
Organism: uncultured Lentisphaeria bacterium; assembly: GCA_937888615.1. GTDB lineage: Bacteria > Verrucomicrobiota > Lentisphaeria > Victivallales > Victivallaceae > UBA5239. Next base: position 7,722 of record CALABZ010000392.1, read on the forward strand.
AGCGTACCCCCAGTGCCTGTATCGGCCACAGCGGTCCCGGCATACAAGTAATATACTCAAGTTTTGAAATATCCGGAGTCAGTGTACAAGATTCCATATGAAAGCACATATATTCATTTATTTCGCATGGACTACCCTGTATATTATATCAGGTAAATCAACAAATATCCAATTGAAACTGAGAAAAATATGAAAAAAAACGAACATTCCCATGCCCTGGAAAAACTGGACCGCCTGATTGATCCTGTTCATGTGGCCGCGACCGAGGAACTGCATCATAAAATGTGGTCCGGTGAAGAATTGCCTTATCTGCCCTGTATCTGCGGGGATCCGACTCCGGATTTTCCGCGCTACGGTTTTACGGAAAGCTATGACGACATGGAGAAGAACTTCATGACTTCGCTTGCCGGAGTTTATTCCGGGGCGATGCTGAAAGACGATCGGCTTTATCAGGTCCGTCCGGACTTCGGCGTCGTCAATATTCCGGAGCTTTTCGGTATTCCGAGCGTGGTTTCCGATCAGGGGCGTTCGATGTCCGAGTCGCTGAACGACCGTGATGCGATCCGGCGACTGCTCGACCGCGGTATTCCAGACTTCGAGAGCAACCCCCATAACCGCAAAATCCGCGCGTTTCAGGAATTTGCCTGGACGGAGCTCGGACGCTACGAAAATCTGGCAAAGCATGTACATATGACGCTTCCCGATACCCAGGGTCCTTTCGATCTGGCATGTTTGGTCTGGGGAGCGGACATTTTTATGGCGATTTACGATGAACCGGAACTGGTCCGCGATTTCATGTCGCTGATGACCGATACCTTCATTGCCTTTAATGAATATCACAAGCCGTTCAGCCGCGAGCCCCTTGCCTCCGCATATCACATCGCCGGGTTGAAACTGGTTAACGGCGGCATTCGTGTCTGCGACGATTCAGCGACGCTGTGCGACGGCAATTTCTACCGTGAATTCGTAGTCCCATGCAACGAGCGTGCGTTCGCTTCTTTCGGCGGCGGCTGGCTGCATTACTGCGGCAACGGCAATCATATGCTGCCCGGCATTTACGAAACGAAAGGAGTCCATGCCCTTCATTTCGGCAATCCGGATATGCATGACCTGACGGCGGTCTGTCGGGAACTGCGGCGGCGCAATATCGTCCTGTACTGGTCCGGCGCGCTGGAACAGATCGGCGAAGCCCGGAATATTGCCGGCAATACCAGACTGCTGGTGCTGCTGGAAAATCGCTACACGCCGAAAGACCGTGCGGACGCCGCCTGGCGGCTTAATGAAGTGCGTGCCGGCCGCCCCATTCCCAGAGCGGCATGGTAGGCTGCCGTTCACGGCAGGCGGCAGCAATCCGAAAGCGCGGATAAATGGGCATCCGGCGTATCGGGCGTGATTTCACAACCGCCGGACAGGATAAGTTTACCCGGGGCTTGCGCCAGGGCCAGCCGGGCGGCCCGACGGATTTCATCCGGAGGCAGATCGCGGATTACGCCGACCGGATCAAGATTGCCGCATAAAACCTGGCGGGACGCAAGCAATGGGACGAATTGCGCCATATTCCGGACCAGGTGATCGACGTCGATAATATCCGCCCCGGTTGAAATCATGTCCGGAAGAATCGCTTCCGTATTGCCGCAGATATGCAGTTTGACCAATGCGCCGAGTTTGTGGATATGCCGGACGAGTTCGCATTCATACGGATAGGCGAATTCACGATAAAGTTCCGGCCCGATCTGGGAACAGGCGGCATCTCCGATTCCGATCATATTGGCTCCGGCCCGCACCTGAGCTTCAGCCAGTCGCAGGGCGTTGCGATGGAGTTTTTCCAACGCGGCGCGAACGGCGGCTGGATCGTCGTAAAAGTCGAGGCATCCATATCCGAGACTGCGCAGATCGCAATATTCCGCCACCGGTCCCTCGACCCAGCCGCAGATGACCTGCGTGTCGCCGAGCGTTTTGCGGAAAATACGCAATTCTTCCAGCCGCCCGCGCAGACGGGGATGATCCAGGTCGAGTTCGGGGAGTGACTCAAACCGGGCGATGTTTTCGATCAGCACGGTATGGTCGAGCGGCAGCGAATTTTCCGGGTATTCGATATGAGCGCCGTAGGCTTCGAGTTCACCGTAGGGGTCGCTCATCACATTGACCCAGTCGGAACGGAAATCGTTCGCACACCGGATATTGCTGTCGCAGTGCGCGGCAGGGTTCAGGATGAAATCCCGGTATGGCGTCTGCGTGTGTTTGGCGCAAACGCGCATCAGGATAGGCATGAAAGGCAGGCGGTCAACCGCGCCGCCATTCAAAAACTCATGCATGCGTTCCAGTGAATTCATGGTTCAACAGGCCTTCAGCAGGCAATCCACCAGTTTCACCGCACCGGTTGCGTCCTGGCTGTAGCCGTCGGCGCCGATTTCATCCGCATAAGCCTGGGTGACCGGGGCGCCGCCGATGATGACCTTGACGCCTTTTCCTTTGAAATGTTCAACCACATCCTTCATGTACGTCATAGTGGTGGTGAGCAGGCTGCTGCAGGCGATGATTTGGGCGCCCCGCGTTATTCCTTCTTCGTATTTGTCCAGGTCGCAATTAACGCCGAGGTCGATCACATCGTAACCGGCGCCTTTCAACATGATGGCGACGAGATTTTTGCCGATATCGTGGAGGTCGCCCTTGACTGTGCCGATGGCGATTTTGCCGATTGATTTGCGGCCGGACGCGGCAATCAGCGGTTCAATCAGGGCGAGTCCGGACTGCATGGCGCGAGCGGCGATCAGGAGCTCCGGCACGTAGGCTTCGTTGCGGCTGAAGCGTTCACCGATTTCGCGCATTGCCGGGATCATTCCCCGGTCAAGGATGGGATTGATATCCTCTCCGTTGTCGATTGCCGCCTGGACAATGGCGGAAACATCATTCCGGCTGCCTCTGATCACCGCAGTTTTGAGAGCTTCAAAGTCCGTCATTTTATCATTCTCCGATTTCTTTGTTGTAATCTTTCAACGCATTCAGGAATGCGTAAATATTTCTCATGGGGACAGCGGGCGGCAGGTCGCAACCGCTTGAAAGGACGTAATTTCTGTAGCCGGCGGTTTTTTTCAGCAGTGCCATGGTTTCGGCATAAACCTGTTTTTCCGTCATTGTTTTGAAAACACCGACCGGGTCGAGGTTTCCCATCAGCAGAATATTTTCCGGGACTTGCGGTAGAATGTCAAGGATATTGACCGCATTGCCGACATGGAGTGCATCGCAGCCGGTGCCGATCAGGGACCCGACCTGTTTTTCGGTTTTGCCGCAGTTGTGCAGGATCACCATGAACGAATCATCTTTCACTTCCGCGATGATTTCGCGGAGATAACCGGCAACGAACTCGCCGCACATGTCCGGCGAAAGCAGTCCGGCGGCCGGTTCGGCGATCAGCAGTCCGGCGACACCGGTCGTTTTAAGCGCTTTGGCGTATGCCCGGAGGAATCCGGTGGTTTTGCGCAGCAGGGCGAGGGCGACGTCCGGCTCCGCCGCGGCCAGAATCATCATTTCCGTCATGTCCGCGAGGCGTCCGGCCAATGAATACGGGCCGATCATGCCGCCAAAGGTCGGGCGTTCCAGATTTTCAGCGCAAAGTCGGGCGCATCGGAGGACTTCTCCGGTACGTCCGGCTCCAACTGCGGGAATTGTCAATGCCTCGACCGCCTCCCGGGTGTTGGCCAACGGTCCGGCGACGGTCGGGTTTTCATAATCAGAAAACACGATTCTGCTGCCGAATGCTTCCGCTTCGATTGAGAGATCCATGAATGTCACCTGCGCGTCAACCGGCGCCGCCTCCGACAATGCCCTGACGCAGCGGAACTGCAATTCTCCATCCTGAAAGACTTCGCGCGGCCTGGCCTTAATCAGTTCC
>CALABZ010000393.1 GCA_937888615.1 uncultured Lentisphaeria bacterium
TATATTTTATCGAAAGAACAGGATTACTAAAGAGGAGGTTATTATGGAGATAAAGGAAGTCATGGAGAATCCCGGGCGTATGATCAAGGTGGAATGGAGAGGACATTTCCGTGGATACAACGGCTATAACTGGGCGCTTGGATGGATCAGCGAGAAAAGCGACGCCAAAATCATGGTTTTGATCCTGCAGGCGTTCGGTGCAGTAAAATATACCGGCCGCCGCGAAGTCAACGAGTTGCGGATTCCCATGTCCGCAATCACAAAAATACAACAGCTTAGCACAATTTAGGAGGATTAAGGATGTTTTCAACAAGAAAATTCAGAAGGAATCAGGCGAAAGCCGCCGCCCGGATCGAAGGGAAAAAACTGACCGAAGTATGGCCCGCGTTCCGGGTCGGGAAATATCACGATCCGAAAGTTCGGCCCCGGCGGAGCATCAAGGCTCTTGAACGCGAATGGCGGGGGGAGGAAAAGGTGTTCATGTTCCTCTGCCGCCTGAGCAGGAGGAGGGCTTAGGGATGAGTGCTGTATCCGTTGAACAGGCAATCGATGTGCTGGCGCAGGCCGTGGCGCGCGATATCCGCGACGGGTTGCTTGTCACCCGGGAAACCGCCGAAAGGATGCTGGACACCTACGGGCATTCGTTCCACCGGCTCAATCTGCCGAAGATCAAATTCGGAGACGCCAAACAGTCCGGCGTCCGTTATCGCGTGAGCGATATTACCCGACTCGTAAAACAACTCGAAATCGCCAATAATATAGGAGAAAAAAGCGATGGAAGTCAGTGAAAAATTCGTGGAGCGGATTATCCAGTCCACAATCAAGTCGGTACTGGTACACTATGAGGTGCCGCAATTTCTGACCGTGGAACAGGTTGCCGAACGTCTCGGCGTCAGCAAGGAAACAGTCCGTACCTACATTCAGCAGGGAGAATTGAGAGCTTATAATCTGTCGGACCGGATTATCCGCTTGAAGCCGGTTGACGTTAACGATTTCATGGAAAACCGGGCCACCGAGGCGAACGTCGCCACCGAGACGAACGTCGCCACCGCCAATACTGCGGCTGACGCCGCTGAAAACCCCGCCGAGCCGGAGGCGAACGTCGCCACCGAGACGAACGTCGCCGCCGAGGCGAACGTCGCCGCCGAGAAACCCGAAGAACCCGCAGAACCGGAGATTGAACAGTGTCCGGCGGTGAATCCCAAGACCGGCGCGCGCTGTCTGCTCCCCGCCGGGCACGAGGGCCCCCACTGCACCAATCCCGATAAACTGCCGAAAAAGGAGGATTGATCATGTTTGACCTGATCAGAGAGTTTCTTGAGAAAAGCAAGTTCGTCACCCTGACGTTCGCCCAAAAGGGGCAGCAGGTCATGGCCTGTGTAACCGTTCGTCCGGAAAAGGGCGGCGACGTGCCGCCGATCAGCGTGACCGCCGCGCCGTCGAAGCTGGAAGCGGAAATCGTTCTGGCCTTATCGAAGGCGAACGTCGCCACCGGGGCGAACGTCGCCACCGGGGATACTGTGGCTGACGCCCCCGAGAAACCGGCGGAACCCGAAGTGCCGGAAGAACCGAAGGCGCCTGCAGAGTCCAAAGAACCGGAAACGCCCGAAACGCCGGAAGAACCTGCGGAGCCTGCGGCGAACGTCTCCGGGGAATCTGTGGAATCCGATTCCGATGATGAATGGATTGATTAAGGAGGATTAGGACAATGGCAAAGAAAAAGGCATCAAAAAAGGCGAACGCCGCTACCGAGAATACGGTGGCTGACGCCGCTGCCGTGAACTCCGTGACGGTCCTGTCCCGGAGTTTCGAATACGCCGGGATGAAACTGGAGGATCCCGGAACCGACAAGAGCGTTCCGGAGGTCCGGGACTTCTACAGCCAGCACTACCCGGAGCTCGTCAACGCGGACATCAAGGGTCCGGTAACTGATAAAGGAGTTGAAAAATGGCAGTTCGTGAAAAGGCTCGCCCCCAAGGGATGAGTGTGGAGGAACTTAAACACCGGTTCGGATATTCCGAGCCGGTGAAAGCTGATATTTTCGTGATTGCGGATAAAGAAGGGGTCGAAAAATGCGCAAGAATCGTACACAAGGCCGCCTGCGAAGCGGCAAGAAAACAAAAGCAGAGCGGCAGCGGATTGAACGAATCCTCTCTGCTCCCGGTACTGCCCTGACGGTACCGGTATTGGCTGAAAAGATTGCCGTCGAAGAGATGGCTTATGCGGATGAAACGCCAATCTATCAACTCCTGTCGAAGTTGAGCGAGGCGATGAAAATTGATTTTTATAATTCTGTCGGAACCACCCTGAACGGGAATTTGAGGACCTTCACCCGCGACATCGTACGTCGTTGTTATCGTGGAACGATGTTCAGTGTCCATCTGCGGTTGACCGATGATTTAAACGATCGAATGGGGCCGGATGGATTAAACGTGGTAATCGACTGCGGTTCCGAGGTCGCGACGGCGGATATCCTCCCATATCTGGCGGAATGCGAACGGTTGTCTCCGGGGGCTGGAAGTTATATCCTCTGGCTGCTGGCTGGCGGCCCGTTTTACATCATGGGCCCGGACCATGTCCGGGAATATCTCTCCTGGACTTACTGGGAAGGATACGATGATGAGACGGAGCTGAAAGCCAGGGGAGAGGAATATTCCGGGCCGACGCTTGCCGACTTCGAGGCCGCGTATCCACCGTTCTCCCGTGGGATTTTACGCGAAGAGATGACTATGGATTGCAATCGGTTACCCCGTGGATTGCGGGAACCGTTGTATTTCCTGCAAAAGTATCGCATGCCGAAAAACATGGGCGGAATGTGCGCCGGCGGCGACTTGCCGTTGGTATTCCTGGATTGTCCGGATAAAAATTTAGGACAAATGGTCATGGATTCGATGCTCAATGGCGCCAACTGCGGGGATGAGATGATCAGCCCGATCAGAATACATTTCGACGGGATCGATCGTGATTTTAACGTTCTACGGTCTTATCTGGAGGGATTGTTTTACTGTCTGGATGCGACCGAAAAAGTATTGGCGGCGCTCGATCCCAATCTATATCAAACCAACGACCAGGAACCCATTGACAATCATGGTTGTTCTGCCCGCATACCGATACACGCATAAAGGAGGGGAATATGGAACTGAATATCAACAGCGGAGGAAGCCGCAGAGCGGAATTGAAAGAAGCGCTGCTGCTTTATTCGATCAACGGCGAAATCACCGCCGCTACCAGTCACGAAATCAAATACAGCAGCCGACGGCGCAGGCATGAATTGCAGGAGGGCGTTCCGCTGGACATGCCGCTATTGAAAAGAATGATTAGCCGGATGGCGGACGGGCAGAAAGAACCGGACTTCGAACTGTTTCCGCATAATCTGCTGGCTTACCGGACCGGCGCAATGGTCTGGCACGTGGTTCCGAAGCCGCGGAAGATTTATTTCGCCACGACGGACAAGGAGCTGAACAAGCGTAGCGGCCGTCTGGTTATGTATCCGGATCTGGTCTTTGCGGCCAGCGGGTCCAGGCTGGGCGTTTACGCAGTGCATCCGGTGCAGGACTGGACCGCGTCGATAAAACTTTACCGGGCGCCGGTGATGAATGTTTTCTTTGGAGGGAATATCTGTATGCCCGGAGAAATGGCTAACGTGCGACCGGTGATCGGAAACATGGCGGAATACGAACGATTATTTTTTGATTCGCCCTATTCGCACGCACACGACAGTACCGTCCACTACAAAGGCGGGCTGGTGAAATTCTGGCTTAAACAGACCAAAAACGACAAAAAACCGGCAGACTTTCCGCTGGAAGTGCTGGTGGACGCCAATAAAACACTGGGAGGGCTGTTGAATGAAATCGGTCAAGCATAAGACTTCTAATCAATTATTCCGCAATCGCGTTTGTGTGAGTGTGGTCGGCGTCGGCGGAACCGGCGGGGTACTGCTGACGCAGTTGGCCAAGCTGAATATGGCGCTGAAAGCGCTGCGCGGAGCAGATTTCAATCTGGATGTGAATGTGTATGATCCGGATCATGTCACCCGGGCAAATCTCGGACGCCAGGTATTCTACGAATGCGACCTGGGAATGAATAAGGCTGTGGCGGCGGTGAACCGGATCAATCTCTGTTACGGTCTGGACTGGACCGCGCGGCCGCAACCGTTTTACGACGGTTATACTTCGGCCGATATTCTGATCGGCTGTGTGGATTCGCGTAGGTCAAGGTTTGAGATCCGCCCCGGGAAAAATAGACGACCCTGCGGTTATTATCTTGACTGCGGGAATTCGGCGGACTTCGGTCAGGTGCTGATCGGCGACGGTTCGAGACAGCTCCCCTGGCCCGATGAGATTGCGCCGGAGTTGTTTGATCCGGAACTTGATTCGGACGCGGACGGCCCGAGCTGTTCGCTGGCTGACGCACTGGAGAAACAGGAGCTGTTCGTCAACAGTTTTGCGGCGAATATCGCGGCACAAATGCTGTGGGAATTGTTTCGTCACGGCGGGCTGAACTATCGCGGGGTGTACTACAATCTCGCAAATATGCAGTTTGCGAAGATACCAATTAAGGATAATTAGAGGAGGTTTATTAATGGGGACTATCGGAAAAAACACAGAAAAGGCGGCCGCGACGGCGGAAGACAATGGCGTGATCCGTTACGCAATTTATACACTTAGGACGGGTAACATTCATGGGACGGTGCGTTCTGACAACAATACAGCGATGAGGGAATGTAGTCGTGCAAATAGTCTCATTGGTTTCGAGCAGTACGGCGTGGCAACGCTGGTTTTCGACCGGGGCGGACGGCATGAGTTGATCCGGACATTTCCGGAGGGTCTGCACCCTACCGCAAACACCAAGTTATTTCCGGGGGATTGACAAAGGCGGGCAAATACATGAGGGAAAGAAAACAAATCGGGGTGATTATAGCCTCTGAATGGTGGGAGTCGTTCGCCGCCATGAAGGATAAAGACGTGGCCGTATTGGTCCGGGCTATGATCGCCTGGCAGAAGGGCGATGAAGATGTGCCGCCCCTGACCCCTGTGGCTGCCGCCATTTGGCCGTTGATGAAAGCCCAGCAGGAACGAAACAGCGAATCCTACAGCCGGACCTGTGAAAAGCGGCGGGAGGCGGCTTTGAAACGTTGGGAGAAAGACAAAAAAGAGCAAGATGATGCAAAAGAATGCAAATGCATGGATTTGCATAAAAACGAAAAGCAAAACGGTACAAGCGGTATACAAACGAACTATAATCTTAATCCTAATCATAATGTATCTAACGATACAGTAAAGAAAAGTAAACCAAAAGAAAAAATTATTGAGGAATGGCTGAAACGGTGTATCGGCAGATTTTATCGTCGCCGTAAAACAACCGAATGGAGCGGTAAGGAATTGAAGGCGCTGACCGGAATCATCAAGCGGGACGGGGTTCTGGCGGAATGCAGGGACATTATGGCGCTCTATAATACGGGCTATGAATATTTCCGAAAAGACGTGGTGACGCTGTTGAGTAACTGGAGCGGTGAAGTCGACAAGGCTAGAAAACGCGGACCGGTCACGGCGGCGGGCGGAACCCGTTCGGCGAATGCCGAGTACGGTTTTTGAGAAAGGAGGTTTTATGCAGGAAAGAACGTATTTCGTTGAATTCGTCTGTGTGGACTGCGGGCAGACCAGGACCATGAAGCTGGAAACGGTCCGTGGTAAAGAGATTGACCGGGGCTGTCTCTGTGGAATTGTCTGTACTGAATGTGATGACCTGGCTAAAGCGAAGTCTGCAAAAAAATGGAAGGAGGAAAAGGCGTTGGACCGGTTGGAGAAGTCCGGATTTCCGATCGGAAAGGTGTCGGCATGGTGTTACGGTGACGCCAAACGGAACAAGGCGTTGGAAGAATGGATCTGGACCAATCGCAATGAGGCGTTGTGGATTGCGGGTTATCCGCAAATAGGCAAGACGTTCGCGGCCTTGAGATGTGCGATGGATGAGTCCGAGAAAGGTCGGCTGGTCCGCTGGACCCAGGGGAACGATCTCTTCGGCGGGTATGTGGACGCCCTGCGGGAGAGTTCGGCGAAGGCGTCAGCGTACATTCGCGGGTTTCTGTCCTGTGATTTGCTGGTGGTGGATGATATCGATGATCCGGGGCGTTTCACTTTCACGGCCGGGCAGTTGATGTACAAGTTGCTTGACGGAATCAAAAACGACCGGGCGAAACGAATCTGGATCACGTGCAATATTCTCAAGGGCGAATTGCGCGGGATGTTCGAAAGCGACAATCATGGCGCCAAGGTGGAAGAGCGGCTTAGAGACCGGTTCCGGGTATGGGGCGGGGCGCCCGCCGCGCCCGGCGGTGAATTGAATAAATAAAATCATTTAGGAGGATTTTTGATGATTGAGAGCGAGAAATTGTTGACGAAAGCGGAAGTCGAACGTAGTTACGGTCTGAACTTTTGCCAGATTGAAACCATGCTTAAGCCGAACGGGACGGTTTACGATGGTTGGACTAATGTTCCGGGTTATCTGCGGAGCCGGGTGGAGGCGGTGGTGATCGAGCTTCGGAAGGCGCAGAACGAGCGAATTGGTAAGAAAAAATGCGGCGGCTGCGGGCGCTGGAAGTTCGAGGATGATTTTTATTTGTTGGATAATTACTGTCGAAAGTGCCGCCAGAAGGCAAATCGCCGCAAGCGCCAGAAGGGGACTGATTGATATGGCCGGAGCCAAGCCATACAGCGAGGAACAAATCATCGCTCTGCTGGAATGCCGGGCGATGATTTTCTATGCCGGGGAAGCGGCGCGGAACCGGGCGTTGTTCGCGGTGGGACTGTCCACCGGGTGCCGGGTGTCGGAACTGGTTAGTATCCGAATCGGCGACGTGGTCGACCGTTTCGGTCAGATTCGCACGGACTTGCGGATTTGGCAGGAAAAGACCGACTCTTACCGGGTGATCCCGGTGGCGAATCCGCTGTTCTTCCGTTTCGTGCCGCCCTGGCTGAAGCAGTTGGCGCGGCGCGGTTATATCCTGGAGGATCACCCGTTGTTCCCGGGCCAGGGCGGCACCGCTATCTGCACGCGGACGGTGAACCGGATTTACGCTGCGATGCACCACGAATTGCGGATGGTGGGGTATTCCTCGCACAGTACGCGGAAGACGTGGGCTTGTCAGGTGTACACGGAGATAACGGCGATGAACCGGACGTCGCGTCTGGCGGTTGATCCGTTTGAGAAACTTTGTGATCTAGGCGGCTGGCAAAGCTATGACGCGGCCCGCAGATATATCTCCGACGCGGTGGACTGCCGGCGCGAAATCCAACAGGCAATTTACCCGGCGGTACGAAGGCACCTGCGGCGGGTGTCTCAAACGTAATGTTTAGACACAATCAAGAAAAAAACGATACTCAAACAACAAAGGATGTGTTATGGCTGTGCGTGGGAGAATAAAGCAAACAGCAGCGGATACGCAAAATAATGATGAGCGCGACGCTGAAATTTTTGTCACAAAAATTCAAAAAATGAAAGGAAAGCTGTTTTTGAGTTTGGTAGAGGTCGGAGAAGTCCTTGGAGTTCGTTATCGCATTGTACAGCGATATGTCAAGCTCGGGGAACTGCCTGCCGCGAAAATCGGCGGCACCTGGCGGGTTTACGCGGATGATCTTTTTAAATTTTTTCGGCAGGTTTGCCGGTACAATGGAGATGGGAAATGAGCGAGAATAAACAAAATTGGTGTCCGAAATGCAAAGAAAACGGCGCGCCCACAATGAGAATCAATGATCAAGGAGAATATTGTATAGAATGTGTTGAATGTTATGAGTTCAGAACGCCGTGGTTCCCAATCCTCCAAGCCGCAGAAGAGTATTGGTTTATACTTAAAAATATGGTAATGAAAAATCAAATGAAGTGTGAATACTGTGGAGTAGCAAGTTGGCTCGGTTTTATGCATAAGCCCAACTGTCCAAAAGGGGAAGAGATTGAGAAGCGTAAGATAGAAGAATTAAATCAATTGATCAAGTGCTTTGGCAAAGAGTCGCAAGCTGTAGCAAAACTGAAATGTCAAAACGAGGAGATTCGGAAGGCGGCGCGTGAAATGGGAAAGATCATCAAAAGATTAATAAAATGGGATAGAGACTTTCCTGTTGGGGAAAGTACAGGCTCCGGGCTTCGTGAACTTAATAAAATTATTGCTGATGGTAAAAATATCTTAGAACAAACCAAGGAGGTTAACGATGGAAATTAAGACCAGGTACAACATTGGGGACGAAGTAATTTTGTCCGGAATCGTATGTGATAAGATTGAAAGAATTTATGTCATTCTGGATGAAGATGGAAGAGTTCAGGTTAACTATCGCGGCCCGTCTTCAGCTACGATGCCTTTCACGGATAACGATATTCTCTGTTTAAAAAGCGAGTTTTTGAATGTTTTTGGTAAACAGCGTTCGGAAGCTGCACCAAAACCGCCTGCGCCCGTGGAGAATTTTAAAGGATTTTCTTTTGAAGGGGCTTGTAAATGTGACAAATCTAATGAGGCGGACTCAAAAGAATTAAAACCGGAGGAAGAACCGCCCGCCGCGCCTGTTGAGCTCGATGATCCGAAGGCCGCCAAGATACTTTCCGCAGCATCGGGAAGCAAGAATCCGGTCAATCCGCCGAGTAAAGAAGAGCTGGAGAAGTTCAACGCTCTGAAAAAGCTGGCAAAACAGGTGAGCGTGACGACGATTTCCCATGTGGTAAAATTGGCAAAACGGCAGGAAATCAGTTATTCGAGCATGGACAGGTGTATGCAGTTGACCATCGGTTCTACAAGCCTGGCGGCTGGCGGAAAATGTTATCCGTACATTCGCCGGGCGTTCGCGGAGCATTTCGGGTTGCGGTTGGAACAGGAAAGCGAGTAATCATTAAATAGTAACACGTTTGTTTGTGTTTTTTGCAAAACCTGAAAACGTGTTACAAAATACCGTAAAAAATCGGGATATTTTCAAAAAGCCGCTTGAATAACTTTTTTTTGTCGATCCAATATTAAAAATATGAGGGCTTATGCGGCTGCACGATATTACTCCGGAAACCGTAAGCGTCAGCGAAATACCCGAACTGGCGGCTCTGTCAAATGATCGCCAGCGGAACTTCGCTATCTTTTACGTGTCGAACGGCGGAAACGGCGCCGCCGCCGCACGCGATGCCGGTTATACGGCAAAGACCTCGAACCGAAACGGCGGCACATATGCAAAATCCCCCAAAATCAAAGCGGCGATCGAGGCAATCCGCAACTGGTTTTTCGCCAAACATACCATGAGTAAGCAAGAAGCGCTGGCGATACTGTCCATGCATGCCCGATCCAGTCTTGGCGACGTACTGGACGATAACGGCAACATCAAGGGACGGATGGTCAAGGAAGCCGGGGCGGTCGTCAAGAGCTACAAGGTCAAAAAGAGCGTTGACAAAGACGGAAACGAAGAATTTTCCCGGGCGCTTGAAATGCGCGATCCGCGTTCCGCAATCGAAACCATTGCCAAAATCGAAGGCTGGTTCCGCGAAGAAATCAAGGTCAATGTCGGCAATATCCAGTTCGTCCAGAACTTGGGAGGCGGCAAGTGAGTACCAGGCAGATTATCTACAACGCTTCTCCGACCGCACAACGGTTCCACGCTTCGAACGCTTTCCGCCGGGCGATCATGGGACCGGTGGGTTCCGGCAAGTCGGTGATGTGTGTGCAGGAGATCCTGCGCCGGGCGTTCGAGCAGCGGCCGGACCGGGAAGGACGGCGGCGGAGCCGCTGGCTGGCCGTCCGGAATACGTACCCAGAACTCAAGGCAACCACGATCAAGACCTGGTCGGACTGGGTGCCGGAGGATGTCTGCCCGATTACCTACAGCGCTCCGATCGTCGGCAGGATGGAACACCGTCTGCGGGATGGGACCATGTTGGATCTGGAAATCATTTTTCAGGCGCTGGACAAGGTACAGGACCAGAAAAAGCTGTTGTCAATGGAGTTGACCGGCGCCTGGATCAATGAGGTACGGGAAATTCCGAAACCGATCATTGACGCGCTGGCTTCGCGCGTGGGTCGTTTCCCGTCCCTGCGCGACGGCGGCAGCAGTTTCATCGGGATTATCATGGACACCAACCCGCCGGATGATTATAGCTGGTACTATGATTTAGCCGAAAAACAAAAGCCGGAAGGATGGGATTTTTTCCGGCAGCCCGGCGGGTTGATGCGCGTCGGCGACAAATATTTGCCGAACCCGGAAGCGGAAAATATCGCCAATTTGCAGGGCGGATATGATTATTACCTGCGCCAGCTCTCCGGGGCAAAGTCTGATTATATCAATGTGATGTTGTGCGGCGAATACGGAAGTTTATTCGACGGCAAACCGGTCTACAAAGAGGTTTGGAACGAACAGGTGCATGTGGCTCGGGAACCGCTGGTATACCTGCCGGGGGTGCCGCTGCTCCTGGGCTGGGACTTCGGACGCACTCCTGCATGTACGGTCGGGCAAGCCGCCCCGAACGGACAGTTGCGAATATTGGGAGAATACTATTCCGACAATTCCGGCATTCGAAATTTTGCGGAAGTAGTGGTCAAACCGGACCTGGCCGTCAAATACGGCAAATATCAGTATGTTTCCACGGGCGACCCCGCCGGAGCGGCTAAGGGGCAGGCAAATGAAGCGAGTTGTTTCTCCGAGCTGGAGGAAGCGGGGTTCGTCACTTCCCCGGCAAGTACAAACGATCCCACATTGCGGATCGAATCGATCATCAAGCCGCTATCGCGAATGGTCTGCGGTCAGCCCGGCATGATCGTGGACCCGAGGTGTCAACGTTTGATTCGCGGGTTCAGCGGCGGGTATCATTACCAGGTGGTCGGCAAGTTGATGGGTGGCGGCGAAGTGAAGTATTCCGAGCAGCCGCTCAAAAATATGTACAGTCATATCCACGACGCGCTACAGTATCTCGGGCTTGCATACAACCCGAATCAGCAGCAGGCGCGGGAAGAAGTGATTCGTGAGGCGGTAAAGATACAACACCAGAACGCCCGGCGGAGCAAAAATTTCAATCCGTTGGATTACTGAAATTGAAAATGGAGAATTGAAATGGAATTTAACTTGATTCGGAATACCCAGCAGCTGATGCTTGCGTATGTTGCTCTGGAGGATCGGCTGCCGGAGGTGTTTGAGGGCGAAGATATCGATATGGAGCGTTTTATTGATCTCTTTCGCAATGACTCCTGGCTTTACAGGGTTGAAGGGGACAGAACCGTGCTCGGATATTTCTGGGTATTCACGGTTGCGCCTGGCGTGGTTAAATTCGGTGTAATCGGCTGTAATGGGTTTAATCTGCGTCGGGCGCGCGGATTTATCGAAAAGCTGCGGGCGCGGCTTGCTGGACCTTGTTTCTGCATTATCGGAGAGGTTCCGGCACATAAGCGGAAGATTATTAGCCTGGCGCGGCGCCTGGGGTGGACGGAAAGCGGATGGATTCCAAATTATTTCGGCGATGGCGCCGACATGATCATATTAACACTGAAACCATAAGGAGGTTATCATGGGTAAAGGCGGATCACCGAGTTATTCGAAGCCGGACCCGGTACCGGCAAGCAGTCCCCCGATTACGCCGGACAATGTCGATGTACAGCGGACGCGGACGGAGCAGAAGCAGGCGGCGAAGAAGAAGACCGGATGGCAGTCCACGCTGTTGGCCGGTTTGGGCGACAATCCCGGCGCCGCTAACGGCGACAACAGTTTGTTGGGGTGATTTATGAATGCAGAAACAATCATTCGGAACATGGACAAGCTGCGGGCGGACCGATCGCTGTTGAATTCCCGGCTGGAGGAGGTCAGCAATTACGCGGTGCCGGAGAAGTGCGGAAATTTCTTTGACTCCGCGCTGATCAACCAGGACGGCGAGGACAAACCGCGCGACGTGATCATCGATATCGTCAGCGAAGCGAACTCCACGTTTGCCAATGGGATGTTTTCAAATCTCTGCCCGCCGGGGGTCAAGTCCTTCCATTACAGCCCTGTCGGAGAGAATGCGAAAGACAATAAGACGATCCGGGACTGGTTCAGCGCCGCGTCGCAGACGGTGTTTGAACTGATGGGGAAGAGTAATTTTACGACCGAGATCAGCGAGGCGTTCGAGGATTTCGGCTGGGCTGGCACGGTGAACACGGCGATCGAGGAAGACCCGCAGCGGGTATTCCGGTTCATGACGTATCACATTTCGGAATACTATATCCGGGAGGATGCGAACAAGATCATCGATCAGGTGTACCGGGAGTTCAAACAGTCCGCGCTCCAGATTGTCGGAAAATACAATCTGCCGGACGATGATATCCCGGAGAAGATTGCGAGCGATGCGAAAAGCTCCGAATACAGCAGCAACGGCAAGCAGTACACGCTGATACACGTTGTTTACCCGAACCCGGATTTCCGCAAGCTGAACGATGACGGGGAGCCGATGGTCGGCAATAAGCATAAGGCGTGGCGTTCCGTCACAGTATGCCGGGAGACTAAATCGATCATCCGCGACAGCGGCATGGACCATATGCCGTACTGTGTGGCGCGTCTCCAGAAACGTTCAAAATCGGCTTACGGGTTCTCGCCGGGTCTGCGGGTGCGTCGAAGCGCGGGGATTCTAAATCAGGCGATCAATGCCATTCTGATGGGTGGCCAGCGGGCGATCGATCCGCCGCCAATGCTGGACGTGTCCGCGTACAAAGGCGGTTTGAAGCCTACGTTCTACAATTATCCGGGCGCGGTGAACCTGTATGACAGTGCTGGCGGAGCGAAGCCGCCAAGTTTTGCGCCGGTACCGACTAATTTTCCGGTCGGGTTGGAACTGGTGCAGATGTTCGAGAAGGACGTGCACGGCGCATACATGGTGAATCTCTTCCAGATGCTCCAGCAGCTTTCGGAAAATACCAACCGAGACAAAACGGCTTATGAAGTCATGCAGTTGGTTTCGGAGAAGTACACGATGATTATTCCGGTGGTCGCGCGGATCATCGAGGAGTATTTTCAGTCGCTTCATATCAAGGCGTTTTATATGGCCTATAACGCAGGGAAGCTCGGCGTTGCGCCGAAAGGGTTGCTCGATGAGAACGGTAATTTCGACGTCGATGTGACGTTTGACTCGCCGCTGGCGCTGGCGGCGCAGCGTAGCCAGCTCAAATCCGTGTTCGACGCCTCGGCGGCGGTCCTGCAGATCGACCAGCAGGGGCTTGACTGGTTGAATCTGGATAAATTCACCCAATTCGTATTCGAAAGCTACGGCGTGTCCGGGGATTTCATGCGAAGCGAAACAGAGGTGCAGCAGATTCGGGAAGCCCGCCAGAAAGCGATGCAGGAACAGCTTGCACAGCAGCAGATGGCGGACGTAGCCAAAGCCCAGGACTTGAACAAGGCTCCGGAGGGAGGATCGATCGCCTCGATGGTCGGAGGTACGTTATGATCCTGCAGATTTCAGACCGGGAAGCGATCGACTTCATCCGTTCGATGCGGAAAAGCGACGGCGGCCGGGCGGCTCTGGCGCTGATCGGACGGATGGCCGGTGCAAAAGACGTTGCCTATGTTCCTGGACGGTCGCCGGAAGAAGTCGCTTACGTTTGCGGCAAACAGCAATTGTATCGGGATATCGAGGAGCTTTCCTCTGAAAATCCCGATTGGGATGAAATAGACAAGAAAGAGCGCGAACAGCGCAAAAAACAGGAGGACTATAATGGTCGATTATGAAATCAGGGACGGAAAAGATGTGTTCCGGGAAGGCGAAAAGGTTGCTTCCTTTGACAAGTCCGGCGAAGTGATCATGGAACCGGGAATGGAGCGGTTTATTTCCCCGGTCCAGGAGCGGGTGAAACTCTATTTGGATACAGCGGCGTCGGCTGAAACGTCGACATTGGTCAAGGCGGGAAAAGATGATGTTCGCCCGGAAAAAATCACGACGGTCCGGCAGTTGATCGACGCCATGCAGCCGTATGTCACTGAACAGTGCCCGAAGATGCGGCCGTGGCTCGGTGACGAAGACCCGGACGTCAAAGACTGGCTGCAGAAGCATGACGACGTGCGTCTCAACGTACTGCGCGGGAGGTAACATATGTCTTTGATGGATATTCCCGATAATGACGGCGCCGCGGTCGAACAGCCGCAGGGCGGAGCCGAACAGCAGAATCCGCCGGCGGAACAGTCGCAACAGCAGGTCCAGCAGGTTCAGCAGCAGCCGAAGGACTGGCGGAGCGAACTTCCGGAGGAACTGCGGAGCGATCCCGCGTTCGAATCGCTGAAAACGTTGCCGGATTTGGCGAAATCGTACCTGAACACCAAAAAGCTTGTTGGAAAAAAGACAGTCGGCTTGCCGGATCAGAATTCTTCCGCCGAAGAATGGGGAAAGTTCTGGGATTCGTTGGGCCGCCCCTCGGCTCCAGAGCGTTACGAGCTCCAGCGCAACGGAGAAATCCCGAAAGAGATGATCGACGAAGCCGGGGCGAAACGGTTGATGGCAAAAGCGCACGAACTGGGGATCACCAAATCCCAGTTGCAGGGACTGACCGAGGAGTTCGACTCGCAGTTGCTGGAGGGTTTCAAATCCGGCCAGACGGCGGAGGCGGAACGGCAGGCGGCGGGCGTGGCGCGGCTCCGGAAGGCGTGGGGCAATGAAGTGCAGTCCCGGGCGTACCGCGCCGAACAGACGTTGAACACCATCGACCCGGAAGGGAAGATCGACCGCGAAGCGCTGAAAGGAAATCCGGAAGTCTTGATGCTGCTGGACAGTTTCGCGTCGCGGGTGCTCGGCGACAAGTTGCCCGAAGTCAACGGCGAACAGACCAATCTGGCGGAGCGTGCCTCTCAACTGCGCGCCCATCCGGCGTTCTCCAATGAAAACCATCAGGATCATGCCAGGATTATGGCAGACTTGAAAATCGTGATGCAGCAGATTTCCGCTCAAAAGCAGCGGCGGCGCTGAAAAAATCAAAAAAAGTTAAAAAGGGGGCTTGAATAACTTTTTTTGGTCGATCCAATATAGATATGCGGGAGGCGTCGGTCCGGTCCCCACCCCCTCTACCGGACCGCGTCTCCCGGAGTTGATTCAGACCCGGAAAAGCGAACAACAAAATTACCAGACTATCCTGCCTTACGGTTGCGACCTGGTTGCGTTACTGCTTGATGGACTATCTGGCACAAACCATTAGTCATTCAATCAAAACACAACCAGGAGGCATCATGCCTGAAATCACAATCGAACAATGGTATATTGATACCTACGAACAGAATGTGCTGCACGGCCTGCAGCAGAAAGAATCCCGCCTTGAACCCTATGTCCGTTCCGTCGAACTGAAAGGCGAAAAACGCCGTTTCAATTACCTCGGTTCCCGGACCATGAAGGAAATCAAGGGAAAGTGGGAAGACACCGAGATCGAAGACAGCAAGCACAAGGTGCGCTGGGTTTTCGACAAAAGATTCGGCGATGCGTTTTCCATGGACGAAAACGATATCGAATACGCATTCACCGATCCTACTTCCGATATGACGGTGGCGGGGATCAACGCCGCGCTCCGGCTGAAAGACGAATTGATCATCAAGGCGTTTTACGGCAATGCGATCGAAGGCCATGACGCCGACGAAATCGCCGCGTATCCGAGCACCCAGCGGCTGAATATCCAGCTCGGCAGTCCTGCCAGCGGCGCAGCCAATCAGGGGCTTAACATCGAAAAGCTCAAGATGGCAGCGTTCTATTTGGACCGCGCGGAAACCAACCCGGATGACACCCGTATTTTCACCTGTACCGCCTACCAGATCAAGAACATGCTGGACCAAATCGAGGCGACCAGCGCCGATTACACGCCGGTCAAGGCGCTGTACGAGGGCAAAGTGGATCACTTCATGGGCTTCAAATTTGTGAAGACCCAGCTTCTGCCGTGGGCGGCCAATATCCGTTCCTGCACTGCGTTCACCAGTTCCGCCATGGGATTGGCGATCCGCAAGGGCATCACGGTGAAGTCCGCTTCCGTTCCGACCAAGAATTTCGACTTGCTGACGCAGCTTCAGATGCGCGGCGGCGCGGTCCGTATCTACGATAAGGGCGTGGTCGATATTCCCTGTGCCGAGCCCGAAGAATATCTGGCTTCCAGCGACGAATTCTAAGCCGATTTTAACCAAGGAGGTTTTATTATGGCAGAATTGTATAAAAGCGACGGCATGGGCAACGAATCCAAGCCGACTGAACTCATTAACCGTATCCAGCACGGCGGACACGTGCGGATGGATGTATGCAAATTCACTGCTCCGGCGGCGCTGGCGGTCGGGGACAAGATCGAGCTCTTCCGTCTGCCCGCCCGGTCAAAACTGCTCTTAAGCCAGTGTTATATCGCCAGTGCGGCGACGGTGTCGCTGAAACTGGTTGGTTACACCGGCGGTGTGGCGGCTTCGGCGCACGCTTCGCTGGCGGCGGCGGGAACGGCGCTGGATACGGCGGTGGAAACGACCGGCAAGGTGTTGGTGGCGGAAGTTACTTCCGGCACTCCGGCCGCTGATTCGGTGATTTATTTCGGAATCGCCTACGTGACCTCGGTCGGGTGAGGTGATGCATGAGGAGCAAGGTTGATATTTACAATGGCGCTCTGCAGCGCATCGGCGTCCGGCCCCTCGTCGGCACTTCCGACGAACGAGACGAAGCGGTGGCCTGCGGTCGGTCTTATGAGGCCGCCGTGGAAATGGTGCTGTCAGCGAATAACTTCCAATGCTCCATCCGGCGCGCCCGGCTGGCCCGTCTGGCCGAGGCGCCGGTATTCGGTTTTACGTATCAGTACGAATTGCCCGCCGACTTCCTGCACCTGGTGGAATTGAACCGCCCGGACGAACGCGGGGACGGCGGCGGTTACTCCATCGAATCCGGGAACCGGATGCTGTATTCCGGCGAAATCTGCGAAATCATCTATGTGCGCCGAATCGACAATCCGGCGGAATTCTCGCCGGAGGTGGCGCGGTGCGTGGTACTGGCGCTGGCCTCGTTGATTATCCCGCAGTTCTCCGAAAATCCCGACGCCGGAATCAATATCCTGAACGAACTGGAACAGGTCGCCCTGCCGCGGGCCCGGACCGCAGACAATATGCAGGCAAGCATGTTCCGGGGTCGCCGGTTCTGGACGGAAAATTTAAGCTGACGGAGAAATAACGATGGCCGGAATCAATAGTTTCAATGCTGGCGAATTGAGTCCGCTTTTGCGGTATAGACCCGATTTCGACAAATACTCCTCCGGTTCGGCATGGCTAGAGAACTTTTGGGTACTGCCGCAGGGCGGGATCGAAAACCGGCCAGGCACTGAATTTATTGCCTTTGCCAAATATCCGGAGAAGAAAGTAAAGCTGGTTCGTTTCGAATTCAACGCCGACCAGGTGGAAATGCTGGAGTTCGGCGACAAGTACGCCCGGGTGATCGGCACGGAAACGGAGGTCGTCACCCCCTACGATCACGAAAAGCTCCGCAAGCTCAAGTTTATCCAATCGGGCGACGTGTTGTACCTGGTACATCCGGAGTATCCCCCGGCACGGTTGAGCCGTTACGCGAATGACGACTGGCGTTACGAGATGATCGAGTTCCGCTATGGTCCGTTCATGGAGGAGAACGCGACCGAAACCAAAGTCACCGCGTCCGGCGTGTCCGGTGCGATCACCGTGACGGCGGACGGGGATATCTTCGAGGCGGACGTGGAAGGGATGCTTCTGGAAATCATTCATCCGAATATGAATACCAGTCTGGCTCATAAATTCAATGACGACAATCTCACCGGCGGCGAAGGTGTTTCCGATACGCTGGAGATTTCCGATACGTGGACGCTGACCACGACCGGAGGCTGGTACGGTACGCTGTATCTGCAGCGGAGCTTCGACAACGGAACCACCTGGCAGGATTACCGGGACTTCACCAGCGCCCAGGATCAAAACTTTTCATCCGAGGGCGAAGAGGCCCGCGAAAACGTACTGTACCGGTTGAAAATGACGAACTGGACGGCCTCGACTGAATCAGTAGAGTACGGTTGCAGTTGTACGCTGTCGGTACAGGAGTACTGGGTGCACGGCATTGTGCGGATCGACGGCGTGACCGACGCCCGGACCGTCACCGGGACGGTGATCGAACCGATCGCTAACACCGACGCCACCGCCGACTGGGCGTTCGGCGCCTGGAACAGCCGGAACGGTTATCCGGCTTGCGTCTGTTTTTATCAGGATAGGCTTTGTTTCGCCAATACAAGCAGGGAGCCGCAGACAATCTGGCTCTCCGCCACCGGCGATTATTATAATTTCAAGGCGGGCGACGATGCGGACATGGCGATGACTTACACCATCCGGACCCAGCAGGTGAACGCGATCAGTTGGATGCTTCCCTCGAAAAAGGGGATCATCATCGGCACGGTCGGCGGCGAAGGCATTCTGGCGCCGGTGGACGAAGCGGAACCCCTGCACCCCGGCAACCGGCAGTATTCGCCGGAGACCGAATACGGCAGTACCGATATTCCGGCGGTGATGGTGAATGACGTGATCCTGTTCATCCAGCGCGGCCGGGAACATGTGCGGGAACTTTCCTACAACTGGGAGAGCGAAGGGTATCTGTCGCCGGACATGTCGATTCTTGCCGAACATATTCTGCGCGGCGGCGCGACCGAGGCGGCGTTCCGCCCGCTGCCGTTCCCGGTAATCTATTTCGTCCGGGCGGACGGGGAGTTGATTGGGTTTACCTACGAACGCATGCAAAACGTCGTCGCCTGGCACCGGCATGTAACGGCCGGAACGTTTGAATCGGTTTCAACATTGAAAACCGAGGACGGCGATCAGCTCTGGGTAGCGGTCCGGCGCAACGGCAAATGCTGTATCGAGCGCTTTTTCGATCGTGATTTCGACGGCCCGGCGGACGCGGCGTTCCTTGACTGCGCCAAATGGGCCTATGACGTACAGACCGTTACCGGGTTGGACCATCTTGAGGGTCTGACGGTCGAGGCGCTGGCGGACGGCGGGCAGGTTCAGAACCTGACGGTAACAAATGGCGAAGTCACGTTGCCGGATCATGCTGAGCGGGTACTGGTGGGGTTGCCGTATGTTTCCCGCTGTGAAACCATGCCCCTGGAAATGGTCGGAGAAACCGGCGTGACCATGGGGCAGTCCAAGAGAGTGACGCATGTCGATTTGATGTATTACCGGAGCCTCGGCGGCTGGGTCGGCTTGAGTACCAGCAACGGCCTGCAGGCGATCGATCATCGGCGCACGTATCACGCAATGGACAGCGTACCGCCGCTGCAGTCCGGGCAGTACCGGATCAACCGGGGAAGTTGTTACACCAAAGAAGAAAGCGTAATTATCGAGCAGCGGGCGCCGCATCCGCTGACTATTCTGGCTATAAAATACAATATGGGGGTTTACGGCAAATGAGAGTGCGCGGAATTATCACCGCCGACCGGGATACGGCGGCGGACTGGCTGAAAAAACGGAACTGGCCGACCGAACATCTTTATCTGGATATCATGCCGCGCAGCGGGTTTGCGGCGGTCGACGGCGACGGGGAACTCCGGGCGGTAGTCTGGCTGTACGTGGAGCGCGATCACCTGGTGGCGGTGCC
>CALABZ010000394.1 GCA_937888615.1 uncultured Lentisphaeria bacterium
CATCAAGCTCAACGAAGGACTGATCGGACAGGTCGCCGCCCGTCATGAACCGCTCTTCATCGAAAATGCCCACGGCGACCCGCGCCTTCAGGAATACGGTACAAACGCCGACGCGGTATTATCGCTGATCATCGTGCCGCTGGTTCGCGACGCGGTGCTGACCGGGGTGATCTGCGCGGTCAATTCGCGCAACGGTAAGGCTTTTACCACCGAGCAGTTCAACCGTCTTCGCGGGATTTCGCCGCAAGTCATCCTGACCCAGAACGTGGTCAAGGCGTACAACAATTTGAGCGAACAGCAGCGGATCAATCAGGAACTGCACTTTGCCCGGCGGCTTCAGGCGGCGATGATTCCCAGCAAATTCCCCAAATGGGGCAAATTCCAGATTCAAGCGGCCTCGCGCCCGGCCAAAGAAGTCAGCGGCGACTTTTACGATTTTATTCAGATTGATGACGACCGGATGCTGGTGGTTATTGCCGACGCCTGCGGCAAAGGGGTACCCGCCTGTATGCTTACCGCCATGACCAGGAGCTTCATCCGTTCGATCGCCACCCACTTCACCACGGTGGAAGAGTTGATGCATGAATTGAACCGAAACCTTTTCCGCGACTCCGACGAGGAGCTTTTCGTCACGCTGGCCTGTTGCCTGATCGATAAACGCAATTCATTGATCGAATACTGCCGGGCCGGGCATACGGAAATGATTTCATTTGTCCGCGAACATCTGCGTTCGGTGAATCCGGACGGGACCGCGCTTGGAATTCTCCCCTCGGAATTCGCCAAATTCGACTCCATCTGCATGGAGTTTGAGCCCGGAGTAACCTACCTGCTTTTTACCGATGGTATTACGGAGGCCTTGAATGCCGATGCCGAGGAATACGGCGTGGTCCGCCTTCAACAGGTATTCAAAGAAGCCGGAATAGAAAGGAAAGCCCCGAAGGAAATTCTCGACGCGATCCTGGAAGATGTGGAGAATTTCGAGTTCGACCCGGAAAACCTCAGCGATGACCAGACGATGGTAATCATCTCCTCTCCATTCGAAACATGAGGCCGGCCCGATGAACCAGTTGACGAAAGTACGCCTGAAAAACTTCAAATCCATTCGCAAAATGGAATTGCCGCTGACCCCGTTGAACGTGATGATCGGGGCGAATGGTGCCGGGAAATCGAATTTCGTCGGGTTCTTTAAAATGCTCGAAGCCATCAGTACGCAGCGTTTGGAAGAATATGCCGGGCTCCAGAGTTCATCGCCGGGATTTTTCTTTTACGGGAACCGGAATTACGGGATCGACTGCGAGTTGGGGCTTTCGCTGAACGGACAGCCGGTGACTTACGGATTCGTCCTGAAGCCGAACAACGAGGATCAGTTGGTTTTTGTGGAAGAACGGATCGTCTATGAGGATAAGAACTATTCGCTGGGCTCCGGGCATCACGAATCCCACTTGTACACGGACTCCGGCAACAAAATTCGCAACAAATTGAGCCGCCAGATTGGCGACTTGATTCGGCAGTGGCAGGTTTTCCAATTTCACGAGACCTCGCAGATGCGGGGAACTCATTATATTCATGATAATCTGGTGTTGCTCGGCAACGGCGCGAATCTGGCGCCTTACCTGATGGTGATCAAGGAAAAGCACCCGAACCATTACCGTAGAATCGTCCGTACCATCCAGTTGATCATGCCCTATTTTCGGGATTTCGAGCTGGAACCGTTGCGGCTGGACAGCGACCGGAACCGTCTGGATTGGCGCGAGGTGGCATCGAACGCCCGGTTCAGTTCGGTGAATTTTTCCGACGGTTCATTGCGTTTCGCCGCACTGGCCACTCTCCTCCTCCAGCCGATGGAAATGATGCCGTCGCTGGTTCTGATCGATGAACCCGAACTGGGATTGCACCCGATGGCGGTGCGGTTGCTGGCCTCCATGATCAAGGCCGTCGCCGTCAGTACCCAAGTGATCCTGGCAACCCAGTCAAAAACCCTGGTGGATGAATTTTCTCCTGAAGATGTCGTGGTCCTGGACCGGCAGATGGACGATGAAACCGGGTATTTCAGCAGTACGTTCCGACGGTTGGACACCGCCGCGCTCGAACAATGGCTGCACGAATATAAGCTCGGTGATATCTGGGACAAAGACCTTTTCGGGGGACGCCCATGAGTTTTACCGTCGTGCAGATCGTGGTGGAGGGCGAGACGGAACGGGATTTCGTCAAAAAAATACTGGGTCCGCATTTTCGTCCGCTCGGCATGATCTTCCAGTTCGACCTGCTGCACGGTGTAACCCGCTGGGGTTGGGAAAAGGTCCGCAATGAAATTGCCGGTTGTATTTATGATAATCCGAATTCCTATTGTACCACCATGCTCGACTTGTACGGCCTGCCGGAAAATAGTCCCGGCAAACACGGTGAAAAGTACGATGACCCCCGGAAATGGGCCGAGCATATCGAACGTGCGATGAGTCGTTCACTGCTGGAAATGAACGAGCGTATCGAGCTGTTCGTCGAAACCGGGCACTTTATCCCATACCTGCAGGTGCATGAATTCGAGGCGTTGCTGTTCAGTGATCCGTTGGCGATATCGCCGAACGTGGACGGTCGCTCGAAAGACGAGGAACTGATCCAAATTCGTGAATCCTATCCGACCCCGGAGCACATCAATAACCACCCCTCCACCGCGCCTTCGCACCGTTTGCGGAAGCTATTCGGCTCGGCATACCAGAAACCCTTGTGCGGCTCCCTGATCGCGGAAGATATCGGTCTGGAGAAGATGCGCCGTGAATGCCGGCATTTCAATGGGTGGATTACCCTGCTCGAAGAAATTGCTGAAATGGAAAAAGCCAAACGGCAGGATTAACCGGCGACAGCGGCGCGAATCAGCAATATTCCCACTATTACCAGAAGGATTCCGGCCAGCGTCAGCAGGATCAGGCGGCGGAAAGTCCGGGACTTGGAGTTCACCTCGTGGTGCCAGGTTTGTTCGGCGTACCAGGTTGGCGAAGCGGCGTACTGCTGCCACCATGCCGCCGCTTCCTGTGGAGAAAACATCTGTTCGGTAAATTCCACACTGCCGTCCGGCAGGGTACGAAAGATCTGCCAGCAACGGTTCACCAGATTCGCCTGCAGGGTGATCCAGCCCACTGGTGAAAGAAAATCGATGAAGACCGGTTCGTTCGGAAGCCGTGTCAAGGCGGGAAGCACGTCGGCTTCGGCAACCGGTTTCCCGGAGATACGGATACATTCGATTTTGTTCATTCGTGAATCAGACTCAACAGATATTGGCCGTAGCCGGTTTTAGCCATGGCCCGGCCTTGTTTGCGGACGGTTTCCGCATCGAGCCAGCCGTTTTCAAAGGCGACGCCTTCGAGGCAGGCGATTTTCAACCCCTGCCGTTTTTCGATTGTACGGACGAATTCCCCGGCTTCGATCAGGCTCTCGTGCGTGCCGGTGTCCAGCCACGCGTAGCCGCGGCCGAGGCGTTCCACGGCCAGGTCGCCCAGCTCCAGATAAGCCTGATTGACACTGGTGATTTCAAGTTCGCCGCGCGCGGACGGGCGGACATTTTTGGCGATGTCGATGACCCGGTTGTCGTAGAAATACAGACCGGTGACGGCGTAGGACGATTTGGGTTTTGCCGGTTTCTCCTCAATGGAAACGGCTTTGCCGTCCTGGTCGAATTCAACGACGCCAAAACGTTCGGGATCGCAGACCCAGCACCCGAAGATGGTGGCGCCATAGGTTCGCGCGGCGGCATTTTGAATCAGGTTCTGGAAATTGGCGCCGTAAAAAATATTGTCGCCGAGCACCAGCGCCACATTGTCGTCGCCGATGAACTCCTCGCCGATGATGAACGCCTGCGCCAGTCCGTCGGGGGAGGGCTGGACCGCGTAAGTGAGGCGAATGCCGTAATCGGAGCCATCGCCCAATGTTCGAATGAAACAGGATTGGTCCTCGGGCGTGGTGATGATCATGATATCGCGGATACCGGCCAACATCAACACCGACAACGGATAATAAATCATCGGTTTGTCATAAATCGGCAGCAGTTGCTTGGAAATACCGCGGGTGATGGGATGTAGGCGCGTACCCGCGCCGCCGGCCAGCACGATTCCTTTCATGTTCAGACTCCTTTATTCAGCCCAAGCCGTTCGCGCTTGTACGAACCGTTCAGGACGCGTTTGCACCATGAGTCGCGGTATCTCAGATACCATTGGACGGTTTTTCGCAGTCCCGATTCGAATGTTTCCCGGGGCTCCCAGCCTAGTTCGTGCTTGATTTTGTCCGCGTCGATGGCATAACGCAGGTCATGTCCGGGACGGTCCGGCACGAATGTAATCTGCTTGCGGTACGAAACCTGATCCGGGCGCGGATGCAGTTCATCGAGCAGATCGCAGATGGTTTCCACCACCTCGATATTGCGCTTTTCGTTGCGTCCGCCGATGTTGTAGGTTTCGCCGACTTTGCCGGTGGTCAGGACGGTATAAAGTGCCCGGGCGTGATCCGACACATACAGCCAGTCGCGAATCTGCGAACCGGTGCCGTACACGGGAAGCGGCTTGCCGTCGAGGGCATTCAGGATGACCAGCGGAATCAGTTTTTCCGGAAAGTGATAGGGACCGTAATTGTTGGAACAGTTGGTTACCAGTACCGGCAACCCGTAAGTGCGGTGCCAGGCGCGGACCAGATGGTCGCTGGCGGCTTTGCTGGCGGAATACGGAGAGCTCGGCGCGTAGGGCGTATCCTCGCGGAAGAGATCGGTGGTGTTTTCCAGGTCCCCGTAGACTTCGTCTGTGGATATATGGTGAAAACGAAACGTTTCCTGTTTCTCCGGCGGCAGTGATTGAAAATACTTCCGGGCGCTTTCGAGCATGCTGTAAGTGCCGATGATGTTGGTCTGGATAAACTCGCCGGGGCCGTCGATCGAACGGTCCACATGCGATTCCGCCGCCAGGTGCATGATCGCGTCGGGCTGGAATTCCGTGAAAACGGCATCGACCCCGGTCCGGTCGCAGATATCAAGCTGTCGGAACAGCAGTCGGGGGGATTCGAGCACTTCGCCGATGGATTCAAGGTTGCCCGCATAAGTCAGTTTGTCGATCACGCAGACCCGGTGCGTCGTGTCGTTGAGCAACATTCTGACGACCGCCGAACCGATAAAGCCGGCACCGCCGGTAACGATAATTTTCACATTGAGCTCCTGTATTCAGCGATAATATTTCTGAGATTGCGTCGCCAGTGGATCGGAGTGATCCCCAGGTCGCGCCACAATGACGTTTTGTCCAGGACCGAGTAATACGGCCGCCGGGCGGGCGTGGGATACTCGCTGGTGTTGACCGGTTCCAGCAACGCCGCGGACGGCGAAAGAATACCGGCGGTTTCACCCTCCTCCCGAATGGCCTGCGCAAAATCGTACCAACTTGCCACTCCCGCGTCGGTACAATGATAAATCCCGGTGAGTTCCGGGCGAAAAGCCAGTATCCAAAGCGTTTGCGCCAGCGTGTTGGCGCCGGTCGGGGTGCCAACCTGATCGCAGACGACTCGCAGTTGTTCGCGTTCCGCCATCAGTTTGAGCATGGTTTTCATGAAATTGCCGCCGACGGCGGAGTACAGCCAGGCCGTGCGAACGATGACGCTGTGGTCCGGCAGATATTTGCGCAGTTCCTGTTCACCGGCGGCTTTGCTCCGGCCGTAAACGCCGAGCGGGCTGACCGGGGCATCGGGCAGGTAGGGGCGTCCGGCAGTGCCGTCGAAAACGAAATCGGTGGACACATGCAGCAGTCGTGCTTTGTTGGCGGCGGCGGCGATTGCCAGGTTGGCTATGCCGGTACAGTTGACACGGTAGGCGGCGGCCTCGTCGCTTTCGGCCTTGTCCACCGCCGTATAGGCGGCGGCATTGATAATGACTTCGGGTTTCAGGCGGCCGACGAATTCCTCGACGGCCTCAAGACGGGTGATGTCGAGGGCGTCGACATCCACATAAACGGCTTCCAGACCCTCGGGAACGGTTTGGCGCAGCGTGACGCCGAGTTGCCCCTGACCGCCGGTTACCAGAACTTTTGTTGTACTCATAGGTCAACTCCACCGTAGATGAAATTGTTATCGGCCTCCGCCAGAAGCGGCAGGACGGTGTCTTTTTCCGAAAGGATCGGGTCGGTCACGCCCCAATCGACACCGAGGGCGGGGTCGTTCCAGATAATCCCTCCTTCAGCGGCCTTGCAGTATTCGTTGTCGACCTTGTACTGGAGCTCGGCGAACTCGCTCAATGCGACGAAACCGTGCGCGAAACCCCGCGGCACGAAAATCATGCGGTGGTTTTCCTCGGAGAGCTCCACTTTGATCCATTTGCCGTAATCCGGCGATCCCTTGCGGATATCGACGACCACGTCAATGATGGCTCCTTTTGCCACCCGGACCAGCTTGGCCTGGGCGTGGGGTGTTTTCTGATAGTGGAGCCCCCGGACAACGTCGCGGGCCGATTTGGAATTGTTCTCCTGATTGAATTCACAGTCGATTCCGGCCTTGGCGAATTCCGATTTTTTGTAGGACTCAAAAAAATAACCGCGGTCGTCATAAAAAACCTGCGGTTTGATCAGTATTACCCCTTCAAGAGGAGTTTTCTCAAAAATAAACGGCATACGAGATCTCGCTAAATTGTTTAAGAGTTATTATATCACTGATTAAAACTGATTTCAAGAACTCCGCTCGAAAATAACCATAATAACACTCCGGACAACGCCATCACCAGCATCAGCGTGATGAACAGCAGCAGTGAACGCCAGTTACGCACCAGGAACAGCCATATTTTGCGGAGCGGCCCCGGTGATTCGGCGCTGGTGGCGTAACCGCCGATGTAGGCGAACAGGTCTTCGCGCAATTCGTTGACGCTCTGGTAACGCTTGTCCGGGTTCTGGTGCATGGCTTTCAAGATGATCGCCTCAAGACCGGCCGGGATCGGGTGTTCCAGATTTTCCACCTGATTGGGTGGTGTTATTTCGCCTTTGATGGTGCTGATCAGCATTTCCTTGACGTCGCCGGCGGCCAGCGGGCTGTGACGGGTGAACATCGCGTAAAGAATCGCGCCCAGTGCGTAAATGTCCGAACGTTCGTCCTTGCGGCTGTTCAGTCCGGCGGCCTGTTCCGGTGCCATGTAGCCCGGGGTGCCGCGGGCGATGCCGTCCAGCGTGGCGCCGCTGGACACCTTGGGCGGTTTATCCTCGTAATCCGGCTGATACCGGAGCATGGGATTGGCGGGGTTGTCGGTGGGGCCGATGTACTTGGCCAGCCCCCAGTCCAGCACCAGCACTTCCCCGAACTCGCCGATGTGCACGTTGTCCGGCTTCAGGTCGAGGTGGATGATGTGTTGGGAATGGGCAAAGCCGATGGCGTTGCAGACCCGCATGAAAATGAAGAGCAGCCGCTCCTCGTTGTATTTATTGGTTTCGTAAGGTTCCTTGTCGCGCAGCTTGCGGATCAACACGGAAAGCGTGCGTCCTTTCAGGAGTTTCATGATGAAGTACGGCGCTCCGTTGGCGTCGATGCCGATATCATGGATCGGGACGATATTCGGATGTTCGAGCCGTGCCGTGATAATTGCTTCCTGGACGAAACGGTACAGGTCGCTGACGTGGCGTTCCCGCGCGTCCGGGATCGAAGCCATGGCTACGCGCCGTCCGGTATCTTTGTCAATGACTTCGGTTACGGTCTTCATGCCGCCGAATCCGATACTGCGGATGAAGCGGTATTTGCCTTCGGGCTGGCGGCTCAGGGAATCAAGAGAGAAATCGACTCCGAGCAGGATATCCTGCTCGGCGCCGAGGATGATTTTTTCCGTCGCAGGTTCATTTTGATCCTTCTGCTCCATGGCATAGGAACTGTCGAGAAGAATCTGCGCCGTCCGTTCATCAAGCTTGACTTCAAATTTATCGGTATTTTCCATCGAAATGTCCGATTGAAAAATCAGTTGTTATTTGTCTTTGCCCTTGGAGAACTTGAGTTCCGGCTTGCTGAGACCGCGAACCACATCGCCGGTAATCCGGCATTCGGTCACGCCGCTCATGGATGGAATGTCAAACATGACTTCCATCATCAGTTCTTCGAGCAGGGAACGCAGTCCGCGTGCTCCGGCTCCTTTGCGCTCGGCGATATCCGCCAGCGCCTCATAAGAGTCATCGGTGAATTTCAATTTGATCCCTTCCATTGCCATTAGTTTGGCATATTGGCGGGTAACGGCGTTCTTCGGTTCGACCAGGATTTTCACCAGATCCTCGCGGGTCAGCGGTGTAAGCTGGGCGATAATCGGCAGACGTCCGATGAATTCCGGAATCAGCCCGAACCGCACCAGGTCTTCCGGTTCGAGATGCGTTTCGCTGCGGCTCATTCCGGCCGGGAGCGTCTCTTCCTGTTCCTTGTTGCGGTTAAAACCGAGAATCTGCTTGCCGACGCGGCGCTGGACGATCTTTTCCAGCCCCACGAACGCACCGCCGCAGATGAAGAGGATGTTGGTCGTATCCACCTGCAGATAATCCTGGTTGGGGTGCTTGCGCCCGCCCTTCGGGGGGACGTTGGCCACCGTGCCTTCCACGATTTTCAACAGCGCCTGCTGGACGCCTTCGCCGGATACGTCGCGGGTGATCGACACATTTTCGGTCTTGCGGGAAATCTTGTCGATTTCGTCCACATCTGGGCTTTTTCAATATCGTAATCGGCCGCCTGAACCAGACGCAGAATGATGTTTTCGACGTCTTCGCCGACATAACCGGCTTCGGTCAAGGTGGTGGCGTCGCAGATGCAGAACGGTACATCAAGGAGCCTGGCCAGGGTTTTCGCCAGCAGCGTCTTGCCGCTACCGGTGGGGCCCAGGAGCAGGACGTTGCTCTTCTCCACATCCACATCGGTGTATTCCTGGTCGATGTGTCCGGCGAAATGGGACTGGAGGCGTTTATAATGGTTATGCACTGCCACCGAGAGTATTTTTTTTGCGGTTTCCTGACCGATCACATAACGGTCAAGGACATCCTTGATTTCCCTTGGTTTCGGGACTTTCAGGCGTTTTACCAGGGATTCGATCTTGGAATTATCCCGGGCGCCGGGGCCTTTTTTCGCCTTTTCCTTGGGGTTGCACATTTCATTGCAAATCTCCACGCAGGAGCGGCAGATTGAAACGCCGCTGCGGCTGGTGATCAAACCGCCGGCGTTCGGGTCTTCGGCATCCCGTCCGCAGAATGCGCAATGCAGTTGGCTGTGATTATTATCGTTATTTTTATTGTTCGCCACAATAGTAACCTTATTATTTTTTGGATTCGGCGCCGACGACGGAGTCCACCAGCCCGTATTTGAGGGCTTCTTCGGCGGACATGAAATTATCGCGGTCGGTATCGATTTCGACTTTCTTGATCGACCTGCCGGTGTGTTTGCTCAGGATTTCATTGAGCATCTTGCGCAGACGCAGGATTTCGAGCGCCTGGATGTTGATATCGGCGGCGGTGCCTTCGGCTCCGCCCCACGGCTGGTGGATCATGATCCGGGCATTCGGCAACGCGAAACGCTTGCCTTTGGCGCCGGCGGCCAGGAGCACCGCGCCCATGCTGGCGGCCTGTCCGATGCAGTATGTTTTCACGTCGCAGGAAAGAATCTGCATGGTATCGTAAATCGCCAGTCCCGCGGTGATCGAACCGCCGGGGCTGTTGATGTACAGGTCGATATCCTTTTTCGGGTCTTCCGACTGGAGGAACAGCAACTGGGCCACCACCAGATTGGCGATGTTGTCGTCAATCGGAGTTCCCAACAGGATAATGCGGTCCTTCAGCAGACGCGAATAAATGTCGTACCCGCGTTCGCCCTGTCCGGTCTGTTCGACCACCATCGGCACCAACACTGAATTTGTTGCTTTCATGATTTTCTCTCCTCAGTTCTATGTGTTGAAAAACACTTATTTCTGCGCTTCTTCAGCCTTCTTGACCAGGAAGTCCATGACTTTGCCGACCATCAGGTCGAGGTGCAGGTCTTCCATTCCGCCGTTCTTTTCCAGCATCGAACGCAATTCTTTTTCTTTATAACCGTAATATTTGCTCATACCTTTGATCTGAGTGTCAACTTCATTGCCGTCCACCGTGATCTTTTCCTTCTCGGCGATCTTGCGGCAGATGAAGAGGCGGCGGAGCTTGTCTTCGGCCTTCTTGCGGGTTTCTTCTTTATGTTTTTCGACGTTGGCTTTGAATGCTTCCACATCGTCATCGCTCTTGACCAGGTCGCGGGCGAGGTTGCGGAGTTCTTTTTCGTTTTCGGCATTCAGCAGATTCGGGGGCAGGTCGAAGTTGCCGACGGCCTCGAAAAGCTGCTTCATGCAGGCTTCGCCGACTTCATTGCGCCGTTTCATTGATAATTCATTTTCAACGGTGCTCTTCATCATTTCGCGGAGCTTGTCGATATTTTCCAGGTTCATCCGCTTGACCAGTTCCTCGGGGCCGAGCGGCTGGCGGCGCTGAACGGCAATCACGTGGACCTTGTAGGCGACCTTTTTGCCGGCGAGTTCTTCTTCACGGTAATCGGCCGGATATTCGGCGGTGAATTCATAATCTTTGTCTTTTTCGGCGCCGGTCAGGGCGGCGATAACGCCCGGGATCATTTCCGGTTCGCTCAGCCAGACCCAGTTTTCCTTGGCGTTCACCTGGCGGAGCAGGGCCGGGGAGGCGCCTTCGCCGGGTTCGAAATCGGAGGTATAGCTGACCTTGAGCATGTCTTCTTTTTCGGCCTTGCCGTCGATTTCAGCGTAGGAACCGTACATTTCGCCGTAGCTCTTGATCCGTTCATCGATCATGGCATCGGTGATTTCGTCCTTGGCCACTTCAACTTTTATGGCGTTGTAATCCGGCAGTTCGAATCCGGGGGCCACTTCCATGGAGATGGAGAATTCATAATCGGCTTCGGGGGCGAGGGCGAGCGGAGCTTTTTCCGTCGGAGCGCCCCAGGAGACGATGTCGATGCTTTCGTCTTTCTGGAGTTTGTCGAAAGCCTGGGAGAACAACCGCATTTTCAGTTCTTCAAGGATGTCCT
This sequence comes from uncultured Lentisphaeria bacterium, assembly GCA_937888615.1. Classification (GTDB taxonomy): domain Bacteria; phylum Verrucomicrobiota; class Lentisphaeria; order Victivallales; family Victivallaceae; genus UBA5239. The sequence goes on from CALABZ010000394.1 coordinate 11,047, forward strand.
TTTCGTATTTGCGGGCAACGATGTGCTTCGGGGCTTTGCCGCGGCGGAAGCCGGGAATATTGGCGGCTCCGGAGAAATAGGCGATTACTTTGTCGGTTTCGTTCTTCAGATTGTCATTGGATACCGTGAAGTCGAAGCGCTTCTGGCAGGCTTTCAGGTCTTCACTTTTCATCTGAAACAGGTCGGTCGTATCTTTTTTAGCCATTTTCTTTCCTTTTGTTTCTTATCTTAAATCAAATATGCCAAATTCATTTGAACACAAAAAATTGCATCAAGTTGGTTAATATACCACCCTGTCGGAATTTTTCCAGACGACAAAGGATATTTTTTTTGCTTTATTGTAAATAAAAAGACAATCGGGCAATCCTCCAAAAGTTTTTGGAAACAAGGGTACGGGGAGAGGAACCTTTTTGAAAAAATGATTTTTTCCCCGTATAAATGCAATAAAAAAGGCGGCCCGGGTGGAGGGCCGCCAATTGCTTAAAACCGGGAACCGCAATAGTCCCTGGTTTTTTGCTTAATGGTATTCCGGGAGCATATCGCCGTGAGCGTCGATCAGTTCGTCACACATCTTACGGATATCGTCCAGTTTGAGTTCGGAGCTGGTGTGGGGATCAAGCATGGCGGCGTGATAGATTGCGTCTTTCTTGCGGGTATACGCCGCTTCGATGGCCAGCAGGTGGACATTGATATGGGTCATGTTCAGGGCCGCGCACTGGGTCGGAAGCTCTCCGACATAGCACCCCTGAACGCCGTTGCTGTCCACCAGACAGGGGACTTCCACCACCGAGTTGGACGGCAGGTTGGAGATGAGGCCGTTATTGAGCACGTTGCCGCCGATCTGGATCGGCTTGTTGGTAACGACGGCGCTCATGATGGCCGAACCGTATTCATGGCTCATTTTATGGTCGAGCGTGGGGTTGGCGACCAATTCATGGCTGCGCTTGTTCCAGTCGGCGATCTGGTTGATGCAGCGGCGCGGATATTCATCCAGCGGGATGTTGAATTCCTCGATCAGTTCGGGGTACTGGCTTTTGATCCAGTAGGGGGAGTATTCGGCGTTGTGCTCGCTGGATTCGGTCATGTAGTAACCGAAGTGCTGCATCAGGGACAGGCGGATCATATTGCCGCTCTTTTCCGCGCCTTGCTTGCGCCATTCTTTCAATTTTTTGGCGGCGGTTCTCTTGATTTCGGGGTAGATGTCCTTGCCGTTGCGCTTGATTTCAAGCAGCCAGCCCATGTGGTTGATGCCGGCGATGTGGTCGCGAAGCTGGTCCGCTTCGTATTCCATGCCGAGGGTGTCGAGCAGGCTTTTGGAACAGACTTGGACGGAATGGCAGAGGCCGACGGTTTTGACGCCGGTATAGCGGAGCATGGCGCCGGTCAGCATGGACATCGGGTTGGTGTAGTTGAGAAACCAGGCGTCGGGGCAGACTTCTTCCATATCATGCGCGAAATCCCACATGACCGGGATCGTCCGCAGGGCGCGGAAAATGCCGCCGATGCCGAGGGTGTCGGCGATGGTTTGGCGCAGACCGTATTTCTTCGGGATCTCGAAGTCGATGATGGTGGAGGGATCATAGCCGCCGACCTGGATCGCATTGACCACGAAATCAGCGTCCCGCAGGGCGGCGCGGCGGTTTTTTTCGCCGAGGTGGGCGGTGATTTTGGCGCGGCCGCTGTTGATGTTCTGGTTGAGGATCTCGAGCATGGCCTTGGATTCTTTCAGCCGGACCGGGTCGATATCATAGAGGGCGATGTGGGAATCCTGCAGGGCTTCGCGGCACATGCAGTCTCCGAGAACATTTTTGGCGAAGACCGTACTGCCGGCCCCCATAAAGGTGATTTTAGCCATTTCCAACTCCTTGAAATTAGTGGTGATAAAATTGGCGTATGATAATTTAATGCTATATAAATATACAACATTCCAGCAATAAGTAAATAGCATAAAGGTGCTATTGATAATAAAATAGTGCTATATTGGGAGGCGTTTTTTGTCGCATATGCGATGGGCCTGGAATCTTTTCGGGGATTCTGCTTATCGGATTTTATTGATTACGCGGTTTGAATTTATGCAATAGGATGTTATCTTTAATTATAAATAAAGAATTTACGTTTTTGTTGAATATTAGAGGGTTTATTTTACGAAATTGTAATACGGATGGGATTTTGCCGGGTTTTCGAGCGGACGCCGAAGGGTGGCACGCGATTTGCTTATATTGAACTGTACTAGTAGAAATCGGAATAGCGCTCAACAAAGCAGGTATGGCATGAAAATGAATTTGTACGATGGCATGATCCGTTACAGTGACGAGAAGCCGGTTTTCAATGGCGGAGTGTTGGCCGAAGACAGGGAGGGCGGCGTTTCCGTCATGTTCTGCGGCAGTTTCTATAACCTTCAGGAAATGGCCCCTGATTGCAGTTCTCCGGCTGAAGCCATTCTGCGATACTACCGCAAAGACGGCAACCTTTCTTTCCTGTGCGACGTCGATGGCGCTTTTGCCGTGGTTGTCCATGATTCCCGCAAAAAACGCCTGCTGGCCGCGCGGGACCGTCTCGGTACCATGCCGATGTTTTATTTCCATAACAACGACGGGTTTTATTTTGCCCATACCCTGAGTAAGCTTCAAGAAAATTCCGCCATGCCGCGCGAAGTCGACCTGCAGGGACTCCATGATTACCTTGCTCTTCAGTATGTCCCCTGTCCCGGCACGCTGTACCGCGATGTCTGGAAAATGCTTCCGGGCTCGGTGCTGACGATTCCGTTCGATACGAAATTATTGCGTTTCGATTCATACTGGTCTCCCGACTTTTCAAAGATCGACCGCAATATCAGTATTGACGATGCCGCCGCACGCCTGCGGGAACTGCTGGATGACTCCGTCCGGCGGCGCATTCCGGCGGGCGGAAACTATGCCGCCCTGTTGTCCGGCGGTTTGGATTCGACGATTATTACCGGGGTTGTCGCCCGGCATACCGCCCAGCCGTTGCCGACGCTGACGGTGGGATTCGACAGTCCCGATTACGATGAACGCGACCGCGCCGAGTTCGCCGTCAACACCATCAACCGCGAAGTGGGTCACCCGCTCGACCACCGGGTCCGGGTGATCCAGGCGGATAATTTCCAGTTGCTGGAAGAATTGGTCAAGGCATACGGCGAACCTTATGCGGATGCTTCTTTGCTGCCGACGTACATGGTATGCCGCTGGGCCAAAGAGGAGAACATGACGGTTGCTTTCAACGGTGACGCCGCCGACGAACTATTTGGCGGGTACGAGCGTTACCTGGTTATGCGTTACGCCGAACATTTCAAACTGGTTCCCCGCTGGATGTTCAAGGCCGGAGCCGGAATATTGCCAAAAGGCGGCAATGAGCGGAGCGCCGTCGGACGGCTGCTGCGCACCTGCCGCGCAATGAGCGTTAAGCCCGCCGAACGCTATTTGAATATTGTCAGCCGTTTTGATGAGGAACAGCGCCGCGCCATTTACGGGGAGCGGTTCGATGATATCGTCCTCGCCCGGACCAGCCGCATCATCAGCGAGGCCGAAGAACAGGTTTCCGGTCATGGTCTCGTGGAAAAATTGCAGGAGATCGACATGCGTACCTATATGCCGGGCGATGTCCTGCCCAAGGCGGTGATTGCCTCGCAGACCGTTCCGATTGATGGCATTGCGCCGTTCCTTGAGAACAAAATCATGGATTTCGCCATGACCCTGCCGACCGAATTCAAACAGAACGGGAGCTCCCGCAAGCATCTTTTGAAGGTGGCTTACCCCGAATTTGTGCCGCCGCGGATTGCGGGCCAGCGCAAAAAAGGCTTTGGCGTGCCGGTTGGCGAATGGCTGCGCGGTTCCTGGCATGAGCTGATGTGCGCCCATCTGCTGGAAGGCAATCTGGTCAAGGAAGGCTATTTCAAGAAAGCCGGCCTGGAAGAAATGATTGGCCGTCATCAGCGTCGCGAAGCCGACCTCACCTACCCGCTCTGGAGCTTGATGGTGCTCGACCTCTTCCTGTAAGCAGGAAGAAACGGCGCGACGGATTACCTGGCATTTCCCTTCAGCCAAGCCTCCATGACGGCGGCGATTTGCGCATGGCCGGAGGCATTGGGATGAAGGGCGTTGCCGGGAGGATAGCCGTTTTCGGTATCCAGACAGCCGGTGAGCGGAATCAGCGAAACATTGCGGTCGGTTCCGAATTTTTCCAGCAAGGCACGGACATGGGCCATCCGATTGGCGGAATATTGGCTGTGTGTTATGGCGCCGCGGTAATTTGAACGAAACGCCTGTTCCCGGTCGTTGGCGCCCGGGAGCAACACCAGTCCGATCAGCGATTCGGGCGCGGCCTGCCGGAAGCCTTCGACCAGACGGTTCAGATTCTCCGCCGATGCCCGGGCTTTTTCTTCACGATTTTCATCTTTGGCTCCGGCGATATCATTGACGCCAAGAAAAATAACGATGACATCCGGGGGCTGTCCCCCCGCATATTTGTCGAAATATTCCTTCATGTCGTATTCCAGCTTGCCGTCGACTTTTTTCATAAGCCTCGTCCGGTCGGTCGGGAAGCGGTAGATGTTTTCGCCCCATTGCGAAAGATAACGCAGTGTGGTCCAGCCGCCGTAGGCTTCGCAGGCGGGGCCGCCGGCGGTCAGCGGGGCGCCCTTTCCCGCATGGCTTCCGATCATGCGGAAGTGCGGGTTCTGGCGGGTCATGTTCCGGTGCAGAATATGAATCCAGTTGTCTGTGCCCGCGGTCAGGCTGTCGCCGACTGCGAGGAAGGTGATATTTTTATCGTTGGTGTTAGCCGGGGAAGATATCAGGATTTCGGCGGATGCCTTGCCGAGAAGATTTTCGTTGGCGTCCGTGGCCGTGACGATGAATGGATAGCGACCGGTTCCGTTCGGACGAAACCGCCAGACATTACCGTCAACTTCGCCGACCGGACAATCGACTTTGAACTTGATATGCTGATCCGGGGGCGCTGAGGACAGTTGCTTCAGATAGATTTGTGCCTCATGGCCGGTTATTCCGTAAAAAATTTTCGGCAGAGTCAGGATGCCGTCGATGTTTTTGACTTCGGGAAGACGGGGCGGCGAAATCGTCAGCGGCTTGCCGTTTTGCGGCGGAAGCGGCGGGACAACCTCAGGCGGCGGATAATCGACTTGCAGCTCGAAATTATCGACGAACAATGTCCCCGTATCCCCCAGTTTATGCAAGGCGAAGTAGAGCCGTGTTCCTTCCGCCGGGGGCAGGAATGTCCCGAGAGGCAGCTCCTGATGCTTGAATTCCGGGTCGGCTTTACGATTCCAGGTGCCGCGCCCCGAGGACCATTTACCGTCGCGCATGTTTCCTTTGATGATGCCCCACCGGGCGTCGCCGGTGGCGGCGATGTCGAATGAAATTGTAACCTTGGCCCCTTCGGAGAGCCTCGGTATATTGAAGTCGTATTGCAGAAAAGCGCCATTGCCGTCAAATGAAACCCCCTGTTTCCCCTCGGTGTATTTTCCCGTTGAAAGGCGTACACCATCGGAGGATTTCCATTTTCCGGCAAGTCCGTCCTCAAATCCGGGATTGGTGAACTCGATATCGGCGGCGACCGCGGTAACGGCGAACAACAACAGCAGGTATTTCATTTTTTCCTTCACTTTTAATATTTACTCATCGGTTGCCTGATATCCCAGCATTAATAATTCCATTTTATCGCCGAGCTCGGGATAATCAGGTTTCGGCGAATTCGGCGATCAATAAGCTTGTCCCGGTGGCGGCATAATCTTCCAGCCGTAATACTGCGCCGGTATTTTAGCACTTTTAAAGGTCCCCACATGTCCATCGACAAATAACCTGGGAATTATCCGGGTTGGAGCACTTTTAATACCATGTCCAATCCAGTCCCATGCCAGGGGGGCAGCGGTGGTATACTTCACCTTTTTGCGTGAAATACAGAATCCGCCGCCTCCTGAAATACCGTACAACGACGTATTGAAACTGCTATTATTGCATCCCATGACACAACACGGGTAGAGGCTCGTATAGTATGTGTAGTTGACGACGGCGGTATTACCGATATTCAAGTAGTCCTCAGGGCAATAGAACGGGGATTTGGGATCGTTGCGCTGATATACGGAAGGGCTCATTGCCTTCCAACCGCTTTGCGTGAGACTACTGTAATAGCTATTTCCCCCATGTTTGTAGCCGGGGCTCTTTGAGGCGAAAAAACCATCGGATTGATCTGCATATTCAGTGATGAAAAAACTCATCTGTTTATAACGGTTGACGCAACCGATGATGCGTGCTTTATCTCGTGCTTTCTGCAATGCCGGCAGCAGCATGGCGGCGAGGATGGCGATGATCGCGATCACGACCAGGAGTTCAATAAGGGTAAAATTTCGTTTCATTTCAGATATTCTCCTGTTTTATAGTTGACTTCATTTCCGGGTTGGCGGGGGTTATCGAGTTATAATTTCGCGAAGCTTGCGTGAAATATCGTTGAGCTCGGCGTGGTTCGGCTTCGGTGAATCCTGCGGGCCGGTGGCGAGATCCTGAAGCCTTTTCAGGACGGGCGTGAGCTCCGGCGGATTTTCTTTCATCAGCGCCGACAGGATTCGGGCATTCTGGATTCCCATGCGCAGAGCTTCCCAGCGGATCGACGGGATCAGGATTTCTCCGGTCGGATTGTATTTCCGGCAGAGCGGGTGTCCCTCTTTGCCGTAGTAGATGAACGAATAATCAAGAGTGCCGTCGGTTTCGTCCCAACTGCTTTTGCCATAGACGTTGTAAGCCCAGGTGCCGACGCCGTTCATGCCGATCGAGGCCACGGCGAGGGGATAATAAAGTTCGAACTCCACCTCCTGGGCCTTGCCCTTGTCAACATGGTAGCTCCAGATTTTCAGGTTCTGCCGCTGTTTGAGCATGGGAAAAATCTTTTCGAAATATGCTATCCGGGGATTATAGCCCGGCGGCGAGAAACGGGCAAGCTTTTCGCCGCTTGGCCAATGCGGCAGGATGATGTCTGTTTCCGGGACCAGGAGATCGTAATCTTCCGGCAGGGCATAATAGGTTGCGGTCAGGTAGCGTTTGTATTTGGGTGAGGCTTTGCGGGCGAGCTCGAAGGCGCGGCGGGCAAGCCGGACTTTCGGCCCGGGTGGATTGGCGAAATCCTTGCCGGACGACGGTTCATCGAACGGCAGGATCGATATCTGCCGCGGGAATCCCTCTTTCTCGACGAATTCCGCCCAGCTGCGGAACAGTTCGACATATGCCTTTTCGAATTCCGGCGTCAAAGCGCCTTCGGCGGTATAGCGCTCAATAAACTTGTCGGTGCCTTCGATTTTGAATTTAAGGGCGGGGAACCAGAAAAGGATGGGTTCAATGCCTTGTCCCGAATAGGCCTTCAGGTTGCGGCGATGTCCGTTCATATTGCAGGAAACGATTGTGCCGTCCGGCTTGCAGACGACCGACGGCGGTCCGGTGTATTCCACGCCGGTGGTGTAGTGCTCCGCCAGATCCTTTGCCGTAAGCTCGGGAAAACTGCCCGCCGGTTGGATATGGGTGTACATGAACTGGAAATTGCCGAATTCTTCGTCGGGCAAGGTTCCTTTAGAGATCAGCCGTGCGAAAAGTTCATTGCCGCTGACATTCAAGGTGACGTCGAAAATTCCATCCGTTTTGACCCTGAAGCCCAGGTAAAGGCGGACACGCTCGCCGGGGCCGAGTGCAAGTTTCCAGGTCGAACCGTCTTTCGGCAGGAGCGTGAGAGCGTCGGGAGTAAGGGACTGTTCCCTCTGGTAAAAATTCATCAGCGGGACCTGGCGGCGGAGTTCGATCCGCTCAGCGGCCCGGTCGAGTCCATTGATGGTGATATCGACGGTTTGCGCTTTGTCCTCGGGATTGGCGATTTCGATGCCAAGGGCCTGCCATTCATTGCCAAGGACGGGGAGTTCCATGGTTTTGATCGGTTTTCGGGTCAGCCCGGCCAGGTCGAGCCTTTCGAACGGATTGTACCAGCCAACAGGCAGGGGATCGGCGCATGAAAGACGGTTGATTTGCGCATTGATGCGGTCGAGGGAGCCGACCCGGGCGAGGCTCTTTGCGTCACGGACCGAATCGAGAGCGGCGGCATGAGCGGCCATAAGCGGCGCCAGCGATTTGCCGGTTTCACCAAGCTTGGCGAGCTTGGCCTGTGCGTAAGCAAAATCACGGCGAAGAACGGTCAGGGCTTTCTGATCGTCCTCGCTGAAATCCGTTTCCGGGGGCAGGATGCGCAAACGCACGTTGTCGAGATACAGCGTCCCCGGGCCGATTCGCTGAAATGCCAGATAAAGGCGGCCGTCAACGGCATTTTTATGGATTTCGCAGGTCAGGGAAACGGTGGTGTATTGGGACGTCAGGACGCGGGCGGGAAGCAGTCGAGGGGCATGCCATGATTTTTTGCCGTCCGGTTTCTGCAGAAACCAGCCGCCCATGACTGAAACCTTAGCCCCGTCCGGGCTGGCGGCGTCGAATGAAAGCAGG
>CALABZ010000395.1 GCA_937888615.1 uncultured Lentisphaeria bacterium
GAGGCTGGAACTTCCGGATGAACCGAAATTCTTTTCGAGCGGTGCCGGATGCACCCAGCGTTTCGACCTGCCGAACGGCGAAATCCTGTTGCCGGTTTATCTGCGAATGATGGAAACCGCCCACGGCATCCATCACTTCCAGTGCGTGTCCACCATCATGCGCTGCGCTTTCGACGGCGAAACCCTGCGCTATATCGAAAACGGCACGGAACTGACCATTCCCACCGGGCGCGGTTTCTGCGAACCCTCCCTCGCCTTCGCGGCGGGACGCTACTTCTTGACCCTGCGCAACAACGACGCCGGGTATGTCACCGCAAGCCACGACGGGCTTCACTATGCGGAACCCGTCCAATGGCGTTATGACGACGGCACGGAGCTCGGCAACTACAACACCCAGCAGCACTGGGTGACTCACGGCGACGACCTTTATCTGGTCTATACCCGGCGCGGAGCGAACAATGATCACGTCATGCGGCACCGCGCCCCGCTGTTCATGGCACAGGTGGACACGGAGCGGCTCCGCGTCATCCGCGACACCGAGCAGGTGATCGTCCCGGAACGCGGCGCCCGCCTCGGCAATTTCGGCGTAACCCGGATCGGCGAGCATGAATCCTGGGTGGTCGCGGCCGAATGGATGCAAACCACCCTGCCCGATCCTTTCGACTGCACCGTATGCGAGAAATACGGCAGTGACAACAGCATGTGGCTCTCCAAAATCAAATTCCAATAAATTCAAGAGGTTATTATGCGTTACCGGGAGACAGGAGAACTGCATCCGGATTTTCATGGGGCGACTTATGCCACCATCAATTATCTCATTGCCAATTACGGACTTGACTCCCTGTGCACGGTCATGGAACGGGTCGGAACGGAGGTCTACCAGGACATTCATCAACACCTGAAAGCCGGAGACTCCGGCGAGTTGCGCGATTTCAAACACTATTTTCTGGAACGCGAAGGCGGCAAGTTCACCATGAACGAACATGCCGACGGCACCTTTGAGCTGATTGTCGCCGAATGTCCGGCGGTGAAACGGATCAAGGAACTCGGTTTGCCGTTCACCGCTGATTTCTGTCGCCAGACCGAATTGCTGAACGACGCCCTCTGTTCCGGCACGCCGTTTCGGATGACCACCGAAAAAACCGGGGAAGGCTCATGCCGCCAGACGCTTATCCGCAGGAGGGATGATCGATGATACCGAGCGACCATTTTGTCCGCTTTTATAATGAAGTGTTCAAATTTCTCGACGAACAGGAACCGGGGCACCTGGAAAAATACTGGCGGGAAATCAGCCGCCATCAGGAATTGCATTGTCTGGAGCTGTTCCGGGCAAAAGGACTGCCGGGCATGTACGATTACTGGGAACATATCCGCATCGAGGAAAACTGCGACCTGACGCTGGAGCTCTCGGAAGACCGTCTGATCCTGACCATGAACCGTTGTCCCAGTCTATCCAAAGTACTGGACAATGACGCGGCCCCGTGCGCCAGGTATTGCGAACACTGTCCCGGTTGGATCGGGCCGCTGCTGGCCCGGTCCGGGTTTTTCCTGGTCTATGAAATCGGCGAGCCGGATGTCCCGACCTGCCGGTTATGGATATTCAAATACCGCACGGACGCGGAAGCGAAACGGAAACAGCTTGCCGCCGTGAATCAAAATATCCGCTGCAATTTCCAGTAAATCCCGGCCACGGAAACCGTCCGGTCTCACAATTCGAGGACACGGACGGCATTTTCGCGCGCGACTTTGCGGAACACGGTTTCGGAAATTTCGCCGCTGTTGCGCAGTTCCAGCAGATAATCGACCAGCGGCGTCGGGGTGTCCGGTGCGCAGATGTCGGTGCCGAAGAACAGGCGGTCCTGAAATTCATTCAGGAATTTGATGCCGTAGGCGCGGTCGCGTTTCAGGGCGTTGCAGCCGCTGCCGGCGGAGAGGTCGCCGTAAAGGTTCTGGTATTTGCGCAGCAGTTTCGGGACCGCGCCTTCTTCTTCGACCGGGTAATGGGGGTATCCGAAGCGGTCGAACTCATTTTTCAGCACGGCCATTTCGGCCCAGAAGGTCTGGGAGTGGCCGAAGAACTTCAGTTTCGGGAATCGTTTCAGGCTTTCTTCGAGCTGCGGCAGGCCGGGGTCGTCGTAAAGGCCGTAAATCCGACCGAAACGAGCCGCGATATGAAACGTCAGCGGCAGTCCGACTTCTTCGACATGCTTGAACAAATTCTGGACTTTCGGGTCCAGAAACGCCAGGTTGGCGGTGACTTCGCCGATCCCTTTGCACCCCTGATCCCGGTAATAACGGAGAATGTCGCCGAGCGGCGCCTGACAGGAATTGGCAAGCGCGCGCGGATCAATGTTGCAGAAAGGAATGAAGCGCCCGGTTTCGCGCGCGACTTTGATCACTTCCTCGTTGGACTGCGGCACGTAACTGCATTCGGGGGACACCCCCGGCAATACCACGGCTTTTTCGATCCCCAGTTTGTCGTAGCGTTCGATCAATTGTTCGGGGGTGGCATAGGCCGGCTTGCCGTCACGCGAAAAGCCGGGAATACTGCGGAAATGCACATGGATGTCGATAAACATGATGAATTTTCCCTATATTGATTTGGCTCGTAAACTTACGGTCACGACATGCGTTTTCACGAAAGTTTTCTTCCATCGAATTTTATGCATTATGGTGGAATATCTCCGATTTCCGCATTTTAATTAACCATTGGTTATTTATTTTATTATACAGGAGAACCGGTGAATGTCAACCCTGTCAAACCGAAAAAGCCCGAAAGAAACAGTCTGGATAACGACGACCGAGAGCGCCGGACGGGGGGTTCCCGGCGACGGCATTTACGGTAAATGAAAATCCGAAAAAAATCATCTCTTTTGACTGGTAAAAAACATTAAAATGGATATGTTATTAGGTATATTTGATATTCCGGTTTTTTGTTTTGAAATTTTATGTTTGGAGTTACTGAAATGATGATTAAATTCAGACGGATTCTGCCGATTCTGGCTATATTGTTTTCCTTTATCTGTGTAATGGCGGATGATTCCAAGGTCGTCCGGGTGGTAAAAAGCACCGGGACGATTACCCGGAACCCCACCGTTGTGTACCGGGGCATCACCGGAGCGGACCGGGAATTGTCCGACACCGTATACCGCTTCCTGTACGCCTGCGGCTGGTTCGACCTGAAAAACAGCGGTCCGGTCGATTACAGCATCACCGGAGATTTAAAAGACGGCAAGCTCTCGCTGGAAATCCGCAGCACCGAAAGTCAGGCGGGATTCTCCGTCCGCAGCGACTACAACGGCCCCGCCCACAACCGGGAATTGGCCAAGAAAATGGTGGACGGCATCCTGAACCGTCTGTTCAAAGTACGGGTCTGCGAATCCCAAATCGCGTTCTGCGCGGATACCGCCCCCGGCATCCGTAACATTTTCATCTGCGACATCGATGGCGGCGACGTCCGCCAGGTGACCCGTTACCAGACCCTCTGCGTCGAACCCTCGTGGGCCCCGGACGGCAAATCGCTGATTTATTCGATGTACGGTCCGTCGTATATCGACGTAGTCCAGACCCAGCTTGACCCGCTCCGCAGTCGCCGGCTGGTGTCGTATCCGGGCCTGAACTCGTCAGCCTCAATCGCCCCGAACGGCAAACATCTGGCGCTGATCATGAGCCTCGACCGCCAGGTGGATCTTTATGTCAAGGAACTCGAATCCGACAAGCGGCTCCGCCTGACCAAGAGCAACGCGGTGGAAGCCTCCCCCGGCTGGAACGCTTCCGGCAGTTCTCTTTGTTTCGTATCGGATCAGAACGGTTCACCGAAACTCTTCAAGATCGACGTCGCCACCGGCAAAACCACCGCCCTTTACACCGAAGGCTCCGAAGCCGTGTCGCCCGAATGGAACGCCGAGGATGTGATCGTTTATTCAACCCGCATGGGCAATTATACACTGGCGCTCCTGAATATGGGAAATGCCAGCCCGGCGCGTTCCGGAGTACTGATCCGGGTCGGCGGAGACTGGGAATCGCCGTCGTGGGCTCCCGACAACCGCCATATCGTATGCAGCCGCAAGCAGGGCGGGCATTCGTCGCTTTATCTGGTGGATTCATGGACCGGCCAATACCGGCAAATGATGAACTTCCGCTTCAATCAAAGTACTCCAGCGTGGTCCAGACTGACAAAATGAACTTCAGACAAGCCGAAGAATATCTGGCGCACCTGACGAAGTTCGGCATCAAACTCGGGTTGGAACAAACCCGGAAACTGATGGATGACGCCGGCGCGCCCGACCGCAATTTAAAATTTATCCATATCGCCGGAACCAACGGCAAAGGCTCCTGTGCGGCCATGCTGGAACGCGCCTTGCGCACCGTCGGGTATCGCACCGGGCTTTACACCTCGCCGCACCTGGTGTCCCCCTGCGAACGGATTCGCCTGGACGGAGCCGCCGTCAGCGAAGAACTTTACGCGGACACGGTGACGCGCCTGAAAGCAATCGCGGACGGTTATACGGAATGTCAGACTTATTTTGAATTCACCACGGTGATGGCGGCGCTGATTTTCGCCGAGGCCAATGTCGATTTCGTCCTATGGGAAACCGGAATGGGAGGGCGTTTTGATTCGACCAACGTCGTAATGCCGGTCTGTTCGGTCATTACCGGCATCGCCATGGATCACGAAAAATACCTGGGCAAAACCCTGTCTGCAATTGCCGGTGAAAAAGCCGGAATCATCAAACCGCACCGACCGGTTTTCGGCGGCGACATGCCCCCGGAAGCCGTCCGGGTCATCACCGAAACCGCCGCCGCTGCCGACGCGCCGCTGAAATACGCCGAACCGGGCAACCCTGGCGAGAATCTGGAAATCCATCTTGACGGCGGCCGGTTCGCCCAGAGTTTCGACTACCACGGGCACCGGATCACGCTCGGCGTAGCGGGCCCCTTGCAGCGCCGCAATTTCAAGATCGCCTATGATGTACTGGCGTACCTCGCCGGTGAATTCGGTTTCGACCTGGACAAAGCCCTGAGCGGCCTGGCCTCGGTACGCTGGCCCGCCCGCGTGGAGTTCCTGCCGGACGGCAGTGTGCTGGATGGCGCGCACAATCCGGACGGCGCCCGCGCACTGGTGGAAGCCCTTGCAGAAATACTGCCCGACGAGAAATTTACTGTAATTCTGGCAAATTTCGCGGATAAGGACAGCCGCGGCGTGCTGGAGCAGTTGAATAAAGCGGCGGCGGAGTTTATATTTGTTCCGATGGCAACCGCCGGCCGGAACGGTCTGCCGCCGGAAGAACTGGCGGCACTGCTGGCGGCAATGGCGCCGACCCCATCCCGGGCGGCGCACAGCCTGTCCGAAGCCCTCGCATTCCCGGTTACACACCGGAAATTAATTGCCGGTTCGCTGTTTCTGGCCGGCGAGGCGCTGGAATGTTACGGGGCCGAAGCGTCGGCCCTGAACTTATGATGAGATGAATGGAGGATTGCATATATGAGCAGAATTGACAGTATTACAGTCAAAGCGCCGGGGTTCAACGGCAATGATACGAGCCAGCAGCCGGTACCGGCGCTGACGCTGAAAAATATGATATCATTTCCCTACACCCTGACCTCGCTGATGGTCGATCAGCCCGACATTGCCGAAATGCTCAGGAAGATTTCCGGCGATGACCGCCTGCTGGCGGTATTTCCTGAAATGCCGGAACCCGATTTACTGCAGGAGCTTCCGGTTCGGGCTGAACTTCCCGAGATTGAATTCCGGGATACCCGGATCAGCCGGATCGGCACCATGACCCGCATTATCAAAATGCTGAATTTCCCGGATGGTACGGTACGGTTGCTGGTGCGCGGTCTGCGCCGCATCTCATTCACCAAAGCCTGCCCCGGCAAAGACGATACGCCCGATCTGGTACTGGTGGCCGACCTGTCGGAAAAACGCGATGAAAGCGTTGAAACCGCCGCCATGCTGAAAAGCACCGTGGCACAGTTCCAGGAGGCGATTTCATTCTCCTCCGGCGTGCCCGAAGAATTCAAGCTGGCGATCAGCACCCTGAACGACCCTGGCCGGGTCGTGGACATGATGGCGGATACGCTGCCGATCATTTTCACGGAAAAGCTGGCTTTACTGGCGCTTCCCGGCATCCGCGAACGCCTGGAACTGCTGATGGCGATCCTGAACCGCGAGCTCGAAGTGGCTCGTCTGAGTTCGCAGATTCAGAATCAGGTGCACGAGGCCATGTCGCGTTCGCAACGCGAATTTTACCTGCGCGAACAGCTCAAAACCATTCAAAAAGAGTTGGGCGAGGAAACCGCCAACCCCGACATCATCGCGATCCGCGAAAAGATGGAAAGTCTGAAACTCCCCGAAGAAGTGCTGGCGGTGATCAACAAAGAACTTGAACGCATGGAAATGATGCCTCAGGTATCGCCCGAATACCATGTGGCGTATAATTATGTCGACTGGCTGGTCGGCATGCCGTGGAACATCTATTCGGAGGACCGGATCGACGTGAAGGAAGCGGCCTCGATCCTGAACCGCGACCATTACGGCTTGGAAGACGTCAAGGAACGCATTCTGGAATTCATGTCGGTCTTACAGTTGAAGGAAGACCGCAAGGCCCCGATCCTCTGCTTCGTCGGACCTCCGGGGGTGGGCAAAACTTCGCTCGGACAGTCGATTGCCGAATCAATGGGCCGCAAATTCGTCCGCGTTTCGCTGGGGGGCGTGCGCGACGAGGCGGAAATCCGCGGGCATCGCCGCACCTATATCGGCGCCCTGCCGGGCCGCATCATTCAAGGGCTCAAAAAAGCCGGTACCTCGAATCCGGTATTCATGCTGGACGAAATCGACAAACTTTGCAGCGATGTCCGCGGCGATCCGGCCTCGGCCCTGCTGGAAGTGCTGGACCCCGCCCAGAACAAGGCGTTCAACGACCATTTTCTCGAAATCGATTACGACCTGAGTTCGGTCATGTTCATCGCCACCGCCAATGTCGGCGAGATGATTCCCGGCCCGTTGCGCGACCGCATGGAGGTTATTCACCTGCCGGGCTACACCGGCTTTGAAAAACGCCAGATCGCCAAAAACTTCCTGGTCCCCCGCCAGATTCGCGAAAATGGACTTGCCAAGCTGAAAATCAACATCAATCTGGGCGCCATCGACGAAATCATTAATTATTATACCCGCGAAGCCGGGGTGCGTAACCTAGAGCGGACCATCGGGTCCCTCTGCCGCAAAGTCGCGCGCAAAGTGATCAACGAAGAGATCAATACGCAAAAGATCATCAGCATCGGCGCCCGCGATGCCGAAAAACTGCTCGGCCCACGCAAATTTCTGATGGATAAGGCCACCGCCAATCCCGAACCCGGCACCGCCACCGGCATGGCCTGGACCGGCGCCGGCGGCACGATCCTGATGATCGAAGCAACCATGCTTCCCGGCGGCAAGGGCAACCTGAAATTGACCGGCTCACTTGGCAACGTCATGAAGGAAAGCGCCGAAACCGCGTTCAGCTATGTCCGCAGTGTCTGCCGGGATTACGGCATCGAACCCGAAGTTTTCGACCGCAACGATTTCCATATTCACGTACCGGACGGGGCTACTCCGAAGGACGGCCCCTCGGCCGGGGTGGCACTGGTGACGGCGCTGATATCGCTGTTGACGAACCGCGCACCGCGCCCGCTGCTGTCGATGACCGGTGAAATCACGTTGCGCGGACGCGTGACGGCGGTCGGCGGCATCAAGGAAAAAGTGATCGCGGCGCTGCGTTCCGGCATTGATACCGTGGTCATGCCGGAGGAAAACCGCAAAGACCTCGCGGATATCCCGGACAATGTCAAAAATAATATCAACTTTATTTTCGTCGATCACGCCTCGGGCGCATTGACGCAGATCCTGGGTTCGCCGCAGAAAAAGGAAAAAACGGTCAAACGGAAAACGGAAAAGAAACAATGAAAAAATACCTGCCGCTGCTGTTTTCGGCGCTGTTCGCCTGGTGTACGTTCGGCGCCGCCGTCGATCCCGACAAGCTGAGTTCCAAAGACTTTCTGGAACTGATGCGCCGTCCCCGCGGCGTCGAAACCTGGGGACAAATGTCCGGCCAAATCGACCATGCCCGCAGCGACGGCAGGAAGTCTTCCGCCTCCATTTATCTGGCCACGATGTTCGCGGTTGACCGGATGATGTCGCAGGTGATCGTGGATAACCGGCAGGGCTACCTGATCGGACAGAGTTTCGACGGTGCCGACTCCGGCACCACCGTCACCCCCATGCATCCGGTTGCCGACAAGCCCGGAGAAGACCTGCTCGGTGAATTCGGCCTCCGCGCCGAAGACCTGACCATGAGTTTCATCTACTGGGATTTCGTCAAAGAACTGCCGAGGGAAACCATTACCTTCCGCACCTGCCGGGTATTCCTGCTTCGCAAGGGCGACGAATATGTCCGCCTTTTCGTCAACGCCCAATACCTTTTCCCTATGAAAGTGAGCTGGTACAAAGGAAAATTCGATGAAAAAGAAGCCCCCTACCGTACCCTCGAAGCCACCAAATTCAAAGAAGTGAACGATCTCTGGCTGGTGACCCGTCTTCAACTCGAAGGCCCCGGCTGGCGCACCCGTGTCGATTTCACCGATGCCAAAGCCGGCTACCGCGCCACAATGCCCAAAGACCTCTTCCGCAGCTCCCTGCCATAGGGATTTCGCTCTGCGAGCGACCAGCGTACCGCCGCTGGACCCCGCGCGGGCAACGGCCCGCTGCGAATGGACTGTATTATTTCGCAGGGGAAACCTTGACGCTTCAAGGTTCCCCCCTTGCATCCCCTCCTCCAAGAAGCTCCACAGGTCGTGACGTTGCCCCATCAGCAAAGATCGGGAAACAGGGTCGCAGGGAAAAACCCGGATCTGTCCGGGTTTCTCCCCGGACAAAAAAGAACTTCGCCGTGGGCCGTGCCCACACGGGGTCCAGCGTCGGAACGCTGGTCGCTCGCAGAGCGAAATCCCTATCCCATTACGAGAGAGACGCTGGATTTTCTAACAGGAAAAAAATAAAGTTTTCGGGAAAAAAGGTTGACATTTCCATCTTTTCCGGTTACTATATAGTTTGATTATAATTTAACAATGGAAGTGGACGATGAACTTGGATTTTTATTCGATTGCGCTGATCATCGGCGGTATTTTGACCTGTGTTATTATTCTGCTTGGCGTAGCTAAATTCGCTCGTTTTTATGTTGATTTTCTGAAATTGCACAAGGAATTGTCCGCCGAGTTGAACAATATTTCGACTATTCTCAAAAAAATCAACAGCGCATCCCTCGAAAATCTTTTCGAACAACGCCAGAATACCAAAGTGATTACCGCTTTTCTCCAGAAATTCTCCGATGTCGAGGTGGAAGTGGTCGAAGAACCGATTCCGCCCGAAGAACTGGAAAATACTGTCGAAGAATCCAAGGAGTCGTAATTCCGGCATTTCCGCGTTGCCTGCCGCGAACGGCTTATAATTCCCGCCAGAAATAACCGGTTTTACCGAACAGCCGATTGGCTTCGTCGGGCCCTTCACTACCCGCTTTATAGGTGTACAACGGAACGGCATTCGCCTGCCATGCCTCCAGCACCGGGGTAAAGAGACGCCAGGAAGCCGCGATAATATCGCTGCGGATAAACAACGTCTGATCGCCAAGCATACTGTCCAGCAGGAGCCGTTCGTAGGCCTCCGGAATATTACCGCCGAATGTGTCGGCATAATTGAATTTGAGCGTCAGCTTGCCCATGCAAAGGCGAGGTCCGGGTTGTTTGGCCTGAATCGAAAGTGCCATTCCTTCCTCCGGCTGGACGTTCAGCACCAGTACATCCGGTTCGAGTTCCGATGAAGTGAGTTGGGGGAAAATCGAATGCGGCACGTGTTTGAATGTAATGGCAATTTCGCTGACTTTCCGCTTGAGTCTTTTGCCCGAGCGCAGGTAAAACGGCACGCCGCGCCAACGCCAGTTGTTGATGAACAATTTGGCGGCGGCATAAGTTTCGGTCTGGGAATTGGCTCGAATTCCGGGCTCCGACCGGTAGCCGGGAAGTTTATCGTCTTCGACATACTGAGCCCGCAGGATATATTTGTCGAGCTCCGCCAACGAAATCGGCTGAATCGAACGAATCAGTTTGAGCTGTTCATCGCGCATGCCGTCGGCATCAAGTGTAACCGGAACCTCCATGGCGACCAGCGACAACATGGCCAGCATATGGTTCTGAAACATATCGCGCAACTGCCCTGCCCTGTCGTAATAACCGGCGCGGCTTCCCACGCCGACGGTTTCGGCGGTGGTGATCTGGACATGGTCGATATAGGCGTTGTTCCAGACCGGTTCGAAAATAATGTTGGCAAAGCGCAGCATCAGGATGTTCTGCACGGTTTCCTTGCCGAGATAATGATCAATGCGGTAAATCTGGCGTTCCTGAAGACTCTGGTGGAGCATACGGTCAAGTTCTTCGGCGCTCTCGGTATCATAGCCGAACGGCTTTTCCAGAATAACATGCCGCCATGGTTTTCCCTCGAAATTCTCCGCGGTCAGGCCGGATTCCGCCAAACGGGGCACGATCATGGGATAAAGAGCCGCCGGAGTGGACAGGTAAAAAGTCCGGTTCAGCTCCGGCGACGGTTTTTCTTCGATATCTTTCAGCCTTGTGCCAAGCTTCCGGTACGACTCCGGAGAATCGTATTCTCCGTACACGTAATAGATTTTCGCCAGAAATTTCTCCACTTCACGGGGGGCCGCGGCCGGGAGAAATTCGCGGATGCTCTCGCGCAAGCCGTCATCGCTCATCGGAGTACGGGAGAAGCCGACGATCCGCGAAGCTTCATGGAACAGTTCCCGGCGGTACAAATTGAACAGCGCCGGGATCAACTTGCGTCGTGTCAGATCGCCGGATGCGCCGAAAATCACCATGAGATTCGGCACTGGTTTCATTTCCACACACAAATTGGCCTGCCAGTAATTTTGGTTCACGGACATGGTCGACTCTCCCTCGTTATCGCCCGAATCAGGCGTGTTTGCTCAGGTAGTCGGCCACGCCTTCGGCGGAGGCCTTCATCCCTTCAGCGCCCTGATGCCAGTTGGCCGGGCAGACTTCGCCGTTGGCCTCGAAGAACTGGAGTGCTTCCACCATGCGGACGGCTTCGTCAGTACTGCGGCCGAGCGGCAGGTCGTTGACCAGCGCGTGGCGGACAATGCCGTCGCGGTCGATCAGGAAGAGCCCGCGCAGGGATACCGAACCGTCAAGGAGCACACCGTATTGACGGGAGATTTCCTTGGTGATATCGGCGACCATCGGGAATTGGAGGTTGCCGACGCCGCCGTTTTTCGGTTCGGTATTTTTCCAGGCCACATGGCTGTAGACATTGTCCACGGAGGCGGAGATCACTTCGGTATTCAGCTCTTTGAACTTCGGCAGGGCTTTGTTGAAAGCGAGAAGTTCAGAGGGGCAGACAAAGGTAAAGTCGGCCGGATAGAAGAACAACAAAACATATTTGCCCTTGTAATCCGACAGTTTGAGTTCGCCGATACTGCCGTCCGGCATAGCCGCCTGGGCGGTGAAATCCGGGGCTTGACGAGTGACGAGTGTACAGGCACATTCTTGCATGATATTTCTCCTTTATTCGTAATGGTTACTATTAAGATAAATCGTTTTTCTCCATTGTCAAATGAAAAATCAATTTTTTTAACGCTTTCCGTCTTCCCCCCTGAAAGTTGTCCGTTTGTATCGGCTCGAAATTGAGTATAAAATACGGCGCGCCCGGGCATCCGATCAAGTTTCCCGCAAATTCAGCTGGTTTTCGAACTTGTAAAAACAGCTGAAAGTGGTATGATATCCAGTATAAATTTGCAGTATTACGTAAAATCCCGAATCATTTCCAATTGAAGCATCGGAGGATATAATGAGATGGTCAACCATTGTTTTCAGCGCCGTTCTTATTTTTGCACTCAACAGTAGAGCGGAATCCGTTCCGGACGCGCCCAAACCGAAGCCAGTCCATTATGAACAATGGGAAGCCTACATGCTGGGCGTCACAGACCAGAACAAGCTCCAGCAGATTCGGAATGCAGCTCAAAAGCGCATGGTGACGCTGGCCGCGGTCGGCATGAGCGGTACCAGCAAATCGAGACTGGCCCAGGTTCTGGTTTCCGGTAATACCCTGGAGTATTGCGATGGCGCAAGCGATCCCAAAAAAGAAACCCATGACACCATTCAATTGCGGGTTCTGCTGAAACTTACCCTGGAACTCGGCGTCAAGGTACGCCTGCTGGTTTATCAGCCGAACTCCTACGAAGGTTGTGGTGAAGCATTCAGAGAGGCCGAAAAACAGGCCGATCTGGTCATTTTTTATCACTCGTTCTGGGGCGAAAAAGTCCCGGCGATGATGGAAAAGCTCCGCCAGAGCGATAAGGTGCTGTTCCTCTGCCCCTATGCGGAAGTGGGGCCGCGTCCGACCTCGACCTGTTCACAGGCCTATGCCGCGCATCCGGACGGCAGCGGAATTCCCCACCTGGTCACCTGTATCCCGCTTTCCCGCAAAACCGGCGGGGCGCTGATCCATCCAAGCTGCCGAAGCGCGGAATTGGACTCGGAAACCATCAATTTCATCGCGCCCTCCTATTATGCGGCAAATGTCGGAGCAACTTGTCTGGCGACGGGCGTAACCACTGCCGTCGCAGCTTATATCGTCGCCGCTTCTCCGGAAAAACCAACCCCGGCGCAAATCCTGAAACTCATGCGGGAAAGCGTGACCGTTGATCGCGCCCTTCTGAAATCAAAGTCCGATTTCAATGATGCCGCGGTGGATAAGATCCAGGCTGAAATCGACTTTCTGGTCAAGCCGGACAAAACCGGCCTGCGCCGGCTTGAGAACCCGGGGATTTTAAATCTCTGGAAGATTTTCACCCTGCTGAAGGCACAGTCCTCCGGGAAAAATTGAGCGATCCGAAGGGATCGCCCAATCTGATAATCCATCTCACAGCGGGTATTCCACTCCTGTGAGAGCAATCGTTTGAAAACGGGGTTTCGAGCGGAGTCAGCCGTACACCGGGTTTTCACCCGGGGCTAACCGTACTTTTACTTTTATTCAGAGTCTTTTATTTTGATAGGATGAACTTTTATCAACGAGTTGCCGTCAAGTATTTCTTTCCGGTTCCACAAATTCATCATTTCTTTCAACAATGCCTCGCGCCAACGGTTGGCCGTATCCGGCCGGTCTTTATTTTTCAGGACATCCTTTACGGCTGCGGAAAGAACGGCCTTTGCTTTGGCAACGATATTGGGGTCCGAATTTGCCCGTTCCGCCTGATTCACCAGGGCGTTAAGAATATACAGATACGTATAATCCTCAATACCTTCGCGCCATGCCTCCCACCTTTTACTGGGAATAATGGCTTCCGACCGGGGAATATCCGCCGGGGCAGTCCTGGCATCATAAAATACCCCGAAATCAACTTTATCAACCATATTCCAGGCGGAATCACTCCAATCCATGTATGACCAGAAGCCCACCCCATTCGCCCCGGATTCCCAGGCAATCCACGGTTTCAAGCGGTAATAACCATATAAAGAAAGTTCCTTTCCCGGTCCATCGCAATCATATCCCCACAAATTTTTGATTCGATTTCTATAACCGGCGTCAGACTGTTGCTTCAGGCGATCTGTACAAGGGCAAAGGATATCGACATCCGAACAAAATCGTTCCAAATCACCACCGGGGACCGTTTGGAAAATCATAACCTTCGGGTCTATCTCCTTCACCAGTTGCGCCACTTCCAATACTTCCTTGCGCACGGTTTCGTCAAACAGATATAAACAGAACTGATCGTAATCCACACCACGTGATTTCATATGTGAAACGATTTGCCGGACCCAGTTTGAAAAGGCTTTCTTCCACTCCGGCGACATATATTTCAAGCGAGCTCCCGGGAAGCTGGCCACGCCCGAGGTTCCCTCGCTGCCTCCATCGGCAAAGGGTGTGTACGCCGAAATGATTCGTGCGCCGTTGAAATCCTCCAGGGCTCTGTCAAGCATTTTGAAATCAAGCGGCTTCGTAAAATTACCGTCTTTATCCACTTCCGGAAACGAAAGACATGGCAGGAAAAAGGTATTGGTGTAATGAGCGAACAGGTCGGCCACGGCTTCTTTCTCAAGCCCTTTCAGGATAGGAAAGCTGTAAATGTAAGCCCAGTTATATGTATTGAGAGGAACATCATTAGGGAACCGGATCGGATAAACGGTCAATTCCAGATCGATTTTCTTGGTATTTGAACCATTTTCCGGTTTGATGATGATATCGCCGGTATATTTACCGGGGGTGACGTCGCGCGTCTGTATCGTCAGCCAGATTTGTCTGGTTTGGCCGGCGGGGATCGCAACTTCATTATTTTCAATCACGGGCAAGGCGTCCGCGACATCGGAATGGCTGTGATTTTCGACGAAGTAAGCTTGCCGCAAGACGATCGCGCCTTTCGGCATCGTCAAGTCACCACATTCAGGCCCCTCAACGGTAACTCGATAGACGGCGTCCTCCCCGGTGGTATTCGTCACCATGAACGACAATGATTCATATTCATTGATCATCATAGAGGCACTTAACGGTTTCAACATCTGATAATTGCGCCCCGGAGCGTCATGACGTTGATATGTCACCCATGGATTTTTATTCCACACGATAAAATCATCTTTGAATTCAGCGTTATTGATTTTGCCGAGAATGGCGCAATATTTTTTGTAGAGATTCTCGTAATCTTTTTTATTCAGAAAACCGATTCCCCCGACCTCCTTCGCGAAGTCTCTACTGTCCTCCGCGATGCGGCTGTTTTTGTTTTTTCGGACAATATTCAATAGGGATTTCGCATACTTTCTGATATTCGCCACATAAATCCGACTGGCCAGCATTTTTCGTATGCCTTCCGCCGAGGTATCCATATCGGGAAAACTATCCATATTGATGCTTGATGTCTTGAAGCCGCCGCCAATGATTTCAATTTCATCCGTAAAAACATACCAGCCTTTGGCGTTAACAATCACAAGCTTAAGATAGCGTCCCGCCGCCTTGAGGTTCTTAATGGATACGGCATAA
>CALABZ010000396.1 GCA_937888615.1 uncultured Lentisphaeria bacterium
GGATAAAACTTAAAAGGCTTTATCCTAAATTATAATTGAAACATGACACTAGTTTTATCGCCATCGTAAGCTCGATCCATAATCAAATAGCGATGCGCCTGGTTGGCCGCCGTGAAGTTCAATAGTTTTCGCCCTTTGGACCATCGCTTGCATTTCCCGGAGAGAGCGGGAACGAAACAGCCGATTGAAGCCCCTTCAAATTGATGAACAGTCGCCGGCATCAGCGGCCAAGCCGGAATTTGGATGGATACATCCCGAATTTATTTTTAAACGAACGCGACAGAAAGGATTGGCTGCGGTATCCGCACCGTTCCGCGATTTCTTTTAAGGACATGTCGCTGATGCTGAGCAGCCGCTTCGCCTGTTCCAGACGTCGATCGATGATATAGTTCACCGGGCTGGTATTCAGGTGTCTTTTGAAAAGCCTTGAAAGCGTACTGACGCTGACTCCGCACTGCCGGCAGAGAGAGGGCAGATCGTAATCCTGATACGGATCGGCGTTGATGATATTCAAGGCCTGATGCAACGCGGGCGGGTATTGCAACGGCTGCGCCATCTGGTTCAAGGCACACAGGAATGCATAGCATTCGTTGCTGATATCCTGCTGCCAGTATTCCTCCTGGTTGAGAATTATGGTCTTTATCCGATCGAAAATATGCAGCAGACGGGATGAATCCTGCGATTCGATATAATCAATCCCGGCAAGACCGCCGCTGTCGCAAATGTATTTCAGCAGAGGACTTTTCATTAAAAGGCTCCTTTTCTGGAGAAGTCTGGAGGGGCCCGCCTGCAGGGAAATCTGTTTGCCCGGCCGAAGGATAAAAACGTTATTGGGCTTGATCTTGTAACGCACCTTATCGCAATTCAGAACGCCATCGCCGGAAACAACTATATCAAACGACCAGTGCTCATCGCCGTATTTATAATTTTTAAAGGCATCGTACGGACGCCGAAACTTATATTTTCCATACCACACGGTTTCTCCATAAGCAAAGCAATGCAGCAGACAACGGTTTTTATCGGTCGGAGGCTGCTGGTTAATATAAAAATCCTCCCGGTATGACTTCCTGCCGTCCGGCGACGACGGGCCTTCCTTACAACGAAGCAAAAATGACTTTATGACTTTATTATTCATATAAATCCACGATAATGCATATTTATGACAATATAATACATTAATGAGGTATTGCAAATCATTTCACAAACTATTATAATAATACAGGCATCAAGCAACAATGTATATATTACCCCCTAACAGGAGACCAGAAAATGAAAGACAAGAGAGCATTCACACTTATTGAACTCCTCGTTGTGATTGCGATCATCGCTATCCTTGCGGCAATGCTGCTGCCGGCCCTGAACCAGGCCAGGGAAAAAGCGCGTGGAATATCATGTATCAATAATCTCAAGGAAATAGGATTATTGGCCAAAAGTTATTCGATGGACTATGACGGGTATTTTTTTATGAAAGCGCCGATGTATGCGTCGAAAAACAGGGAGTGGGTCCTTTGGTTATTTTTTAACAAATTGATTCCCGGTAATTCCATAAACAACAGTTATCAGATTGAGAATAAACTTTATTATTGTCCGACATTAGTGCATAGCATTCCGCCAGATCGCGGTCTTTCCTATGGAATACGCGCCGATTCACGTCAAGGTGTGGATTCCCGGAACGGATATGTCTGGCTGCAGGACTTCGAAAAATTATCACTGATAAAACAACCTGGCCGTTACAATCATTTTGCCGATGCGGCCATGTGGTTGAGCGGAGTGCTGACGCCCACTTATTATTTCTGGGGATATTCCGACCAGGACAGTACGAAGCGCGGAAGAGCGATAACCGGATGTCATTCGGGAAAGGCGAATTCATGGTATATGGACGGACATGTGGCCTCGACCGGGAGAGCTGACGTTCGGGAGATGAACGGATTTAAAGATAATTTTGAACTTTTTAATTAAGCACAAAAACCGTATTATAAGTCAACATTTTGGCAATCGGCACACGTTCGATTTGCCAAATCTATAAAAAATAACATGAAAGGTTAAAAAAATGACTACATGCCAAAAGAATTACTATGCAGGAATATTTATCTGTTTTTCACTGATCTTCACTGCAATTTCACAAGAAATCAGGCTCAGCGATTTTTCCCCGGATAAGGAAAATGCAAGTCCTGCTTTTCAAAAAGCATTGGAGGTAAAAGGGTCCAAAATCACTTTTGACAAACCCGGATTTGTTTATTATCTTGATCCCACATCCATATCCCGCAGCGATTTAGAGATTGTTCTGGAAGATGGAGTGGAAATTGTCGCTCGAAAAGGTGCTTTTAAAACGGGTGGCGTCCTGCTGAGATTTCAGAACGCAAAAAATATCGCCATTCGAGGGCAAGGCAATGCAAAAATCAGAATGAATAAAGCCGATTATCAAAATTTAAAATTAAATCGCCCCAGCGAGCATCGACATGCCATCGCTATCAGCGGATGTGAAAATGTGGAAGTTTCTGATTTATCCATCGCCTCAAGCGGCGGTGACGGCGTTTATATCGGCGGAGATGCCATGGCAAAAAACATATGGCTTCACAACCTGTTTATTGACAACCATCACCGCCAGGGAATCAGTGTTATCAATGTCGATAAACTTCTTATTGAAAATTGCACGATTGCCAACACAAGAGGAACTCCTCCTGAATCAGGGATAGACTTTGAACCCAACCGGACAGATGAATGCTTAAAAAATATCATCGTAAAAAATTGTAAATTCATTAATAACAAATCAGCCGCAATATCGATTGCCCTATTTTATTCGTTGAAGGCTCCCATTTCTATTACAGTCCAGGATTGTCTGATGCAAGACAATGGAGGCGGATTTATTTTTGATATGGCAGGGAACAGTACACCGATCAAAGGTTTTGTCAAAGTCAAAAATACAAAAATCATTTCACCTGAAAATAGTTTCTCCCCGCTCGTCATCACAAGTCAACGCGACAACGGAACCCAAATATCCTTTGAGAATACAACCATAGACAATCGCTTTTCAGATAAATCAGCCATCAATATTAACTCCAAACATTCCGACAACATTGGCGGCCTTGATTTCGGGCAGATGAGAATTGAACAAAACGGAAAATCTGAAATTTTCAACATTACAGCTTTAGGGGCATCAGGTCTGCTCCCATTTGGCGGAAAAATCATCCAAGTTCGTGATAACCGGGAAACAGAAGTTGACTTTACCCCGTATTACAAAAAATACACGCCGAATACGGAATTAAAGACGTTCAAAACAGATAAACTGGATCTTGATCTTCTGGCGCCTGCCTTTAAAGAAGGTAAACCGGAAAATGCTCTTTATATCCGTGGAGCCAATACCTTTTTACAGTATGCGAAAAAAGGACAACCCGTGCATCTGACGTTTTCCCCGTTACGCAAAAATAATATTTTTATTCCGGTTACGATCTTAAATGAAAAAGGGGGGAAAATAGGGAATTTCGCCGTAAAATCGGAACACTTTATCTATCATTTTCTGGCGCCGGAAGATGGTATGTATCAGTTCAACGTCTCTTCGTATAACCCTGTTGCAATTCAATCTTCAGCTCCAGGGTGCGGATTCAAGGCCGAACAACTCAACTTGTTTGGCGGCAGAAACAACATCTTGTATTTTTCCGTGCCCGCGGCAACCGACAAAGTCTTAGTTAAGATTTCAACTCAGCCGGGAGAACCAGTCAGTGCCGAGCTCGTAGATGCTGCCGGCAACGTTCGTTTTGTCATGCCGTATCAAGACGGGACTTGCATCCTGCATGCGACCAGGACGCCAACTGATAAGCCGGAAACCTGGGCGGTTAAAATCATAAAAGTCGTAGAGGATTTTTCAATCCACCTTGGAGCACCAATTTGTCCCATTGTCTTTACCTCTGAAAAAAATATGCTGGAAACAAAGTCAAGATAAACGTTGTAGAGGAAGGTAACAATATGGCACAATTGACTATGATCTTCCCCCCTGACTTGCTGCGGGGCCAAACACAACCGATCACTCCGGATGGCTTTGTATTGCGCTGCTTCCGCCCGGGTGACGAGGCCGGTTACCTGGCGATAATGCAGAATGCGGGATTCAGATGGACGCACGACCATGTAAAAACGGTCCTGCAGTCCGCGTTGCCAGACGGCATCTTTTTTATTGAGGACAATGCGAATCACAAATTTGCGGCTACAGCAATGGCTAACCGGGAAGCTCCTCCCGGAATGGATAGCGGTGGTGAACTTGGTTGGGTAGCTGTCAGCCAGGCATATCGCGGCCATGGATTCGGCAAAATTGTCTGTCAGGCAGTAATGAATCGCTATCGGAAAGCGCAGTACACTCATGTTTATTTGCGTACTCATGATCATCTGCTTCCCGCTCTGCGCATCTATTTGCAGACTGGCTGGCGTCCGCTTATGATTGACGAAACGATGCCTGAACGTTGGAAACATGTGGAAGAAAAACCGCAACTCCCTTGTATCCCATTTAAACGGGTTCCCGTGCCGGAGGCAAAAGCGGCTACGCTCTGCGCTGGAGGAAACGGTTCAGGGCGTTGATGAAATTCACCCGCAAACGGTCGGAGAACGGCGCG
>CALABZ010000397.1 GCA_937888615.1 uncultured Lentisphaeria bacterium
GTTTTTGACGTGCAGACCGGGTTTTCAAGTTTTATGCGGATTGAGAAAGAGAGCCTTATTCCTGTTGGTTGTAATTTGCAAAATCGGGTCTCTATATTTATATTATATCGGTTAGAGGAATTTTTTGCAATCCGAAAAAATGCACTATCGGGTCAATTTATAACACAGAATAGTTCAAAATAACAGGAATCATGGCAAACGCTCATTTTCGACATCGGCACATCATCGCCAGAAACAGTCAGGGAGAAGTCAATTTCGACGAGCATTTTTACCTGAATCAGGACAGTTACGCTTCGGCCTTGAAGGATCTGCTGCACTGTTTCGCCTATGGGGACAGCTATTGGGGGCACGGATATACTTCCCAGAGAGGAAGCAGCCGATATTTCTCCTTCGAATTATTCACCGAGGGAGATGCCGTCATTGTCCGCGAAAACCATAAACTTCAGGTCAACGCCGGTGATCTGCTGGTCAAGAAATTCCGGCACCGGTTCCGATTCAGCACCGGCCCGTCCAAATGCACGCGAAAACATTGCCTCCTGTTGAGTTACACGCCGCTCCAATCCATGATCTGCGACCAGCTTTTCCCGGACGATTTGAATATCGTCCACCTGCCGGCCCCGGAGAAACTGGCGGAAATCCTTCATAATATCCGCCGGGAAGTCACCGCCGATAATTACAACCCCGGAGAACTTCAGGTCCAGATTTTCCGTTTTCTGCTGGAAGTACAACGGCAGATAAACTATAAAGAGTATCCCGAACTGCTGGCCCGGGCCATCCAATTCATCACCATGTCGCTGTCGGACAATCTCAACCGGGAAAAACTGGCCGCCTACTGCGGCGTCAGCATCAGCACCCTGACCCGGATGTTCCGCAAACACCTGGGGTGTTCACCGGGTCAGTACCTGATCAAGTACCGTCTGGAACAGGCCTGTCATTTATTGATGATCCACGATATCAGCATTGCCGCGGAATGCGGCTTCAGCAGTCCGACGTTTTTCGCCCGGGAGTTCAAACAATATTACGGAATTTCGCCGACCGGCTACCGAAAACAGTGCCGGTTGTAGATTTATTGCAAAAAGTCAAAACCAGTCACTACAACCGAGCACGTTTATGAGCAGCTCATGTCATCCCGCCGAGTACGTAAACGAAATCGGCACCGGTGATTTGTTTCAGGGTTATTTTTTTGCGTCGGCACGACGGATGACTTCCGAATAGTTTGCCGGCAGTTCCGCCACATGATCGATCTTGGGATTGACATAGTGCGCCCGGCGAAAGTCTTCGAACGTGCCTTGGACATTTCCCTGGCTCAACTGATATTCAAAAGCTTTGTAGTCGGTAAGCCCGTTGAACAGCATTGAAATATCAAAGCGCATTTGCGGACGGATCAGCTTCAGACTCGGCAGCAGCGAAGTGAAACAGTTATGAAGCACCGTATTGTAAAAACGCGGATGTTCTTTCAAGTCATTCACCCGGCGCAGGATATCCAGAAACACGGTCCGGACCTCTTCCCGGCTGCATCGCGTCGGGTACAAGTACACTTTTTCATGCCGGTAATTGGTCCGCAACCCCAGCAAATCGCGTTCCGTGCCCAGGATCATCAATAAACCAAACTGTTTATAAAGTCCCGGCAATCCGCCCTGTACATCGCCTTTTGCCAGCCGGGTTTCCACCGATACGACCAGATGCCGTCCGTCCTCAAAGCCGAATGAAAGCATCGAATGCGCAATTACTTTCAGCCCATCCCAATGCACCTGGATATAATCCATGGTTTTCAGTTTGTCCAGATCATAGGTTTCGGTAAGATACCGGACCGTGAAATCCTTTTCGGTGCGGTAATCGAAATCACGGATATTATGAATCACCACCGTTTTGCCGCCGGGCTCGAATACGGCGTAGGGATTACGGGCGAACGGCTGCCAATCCCGGTCGTTGGTGGCCGGAATCAGGATATACCAGACCACCACCACCAGCATCAATGCCAGCGCGCCCCGCAGAAACCAGCGATTGCCGGCCAGCGGTCCGCTGATGAATACCGCCAGCGCCGCCAGCGCACAGGTCACCCGCAGCCAGTGCCAGGGCAAATTCGAATACCATACCGCGCCGAAACACCACGCAGCCATGACCGAATACAGCAGATATCCGGGAACCCATGCGAAAATCTTCAGGATTGTTTTAATGCTGTTCGTATTCACTTTTTTCCATTAAGTCCTTGTCTTTGAAACCATATCCTTTCAACAGCCCGTTTTCGTGCAGATAAAGCAGCAGAATCCGCCGGACCTCGTCGATTGCGGCGGCGCTGCGCTGGACACTGTGCCCGGATTTGACGACCAGTTCGCTTTGCGCGCCGTCCAGATGGGCGCTCTGATAGGTTACGATCCCGTCATCTCCGCCGGGAATATTGGCGGCCTTGCGGTTGCCGATGATTGAATAATAGATTACGCCTTTATTAAAAGGCAGTGAATTGATGGCTTGCAGCGAACGGTCCTTGGGGTCGAGATTGCTGATTCCGGTGGCGATCGCAACTTCGCCTGAATCTTTGATCAATCCGGCATTGACGAGCGCGGCCTTGGAAACGGAATGCACCTCCTTGACCAGATCCGTGGGCAGCGTAATCAGCGACGAGAAAAAGCCGACCCATGACAGCGTGGCCCAGTCCGAACCGCGATGAGGCGTCGCCATAAACACTACCCGTTTCACGAAAGGCAATGCTTCGAAGTCGGTCATCTCTTTGAAATACTGTTTCTGTTGTTCGGTCAGCTTGTCCCACATTTTGTATTTTTCTTCGCCCAGGATCAGTTCGGGGAGCCTGCCGTCGCTGTTCTCGATCAGGGTTTTGGTCAGGAGTCCGCCCATGCTGTGACCGATCACGATCATGCTGTTGAACTTGGGATTGGTGGAATCCGGGTCGAATTTGTGGTGAAATCCGATCAACTGGCGACGCAGTTGGCTGGCGGAATAAATGACCGGATTGCCGGTGGAATAACCGAACATCATGAACTGGTAATTGCGCCGGATCGCTTCCGTGTTCAGCAGGGTGTTCAACAACTGCGCCCAGGTGCGCGGGTTCGACATCAGCCCGTGGACGAACAGGACCGGAATGCGGTCTTTCGAATATGGGGTCAGCATGTAGATGCCGTCGAAACGGGTGGTTTTGTCGGGATTGAGCATGGCGAAAATTCCCGGCAGGAGCTCCGGCGTATTCAGCATGAACGCCAGCGGCGTGGTGAAATTAAGTTCCAACGGGATTTCCTTGCCGTCGACCTTGACATGCTCGGCGTGAAAAGCGTCGTAAAACTCAAGATTCGCCGTGACCCGTTCGTTCTGGACGCCGAAACGCAGAAAAATCGTCACCGGCGTCGGCATGGCGTCCGGCAGATAATCGGCTTTTTCTTCCATTTTTTCCTTCAAAACGCCGATCATCGGCACCCCGATCCCGAATTGTCCGCTGAATGTCAACTCCCCGCTGACCTCGTAGTTGCTGGCAACCAAAAATTTCGCGTAATAATCGGGCGGGAACGACAAATCATACACCGGCGCGGTGAAATGTATCGGCATATCCGCGATCACGGTCGGCAACATGAAGGATTCCCGGCGGACCATCTTGCGGTCATTCAGAAATTCGAAAATATGAGTGACCGCCGCATTGTAATAACGGATGACGAAAAGCTCTCCGGGTTCACTGAACTGACCCCGAGGCGGATAGACGTCTTTGCTGAACAGATAATAATAGGAATAGGCCGCGCACGAAGTGTAATAACGGATGGACTGATCGCTATTCGAGATTTTCCGTCCCATATAATGGCAGATATTCGCCAGCATTTCCAGTACACTGCGCTCGCGATACGCCAGAAAACGCTGGTGCAGACCGCGGATAACGGTATCCGGATCATCTTTAAACGTTGAATACAACTGATTGGCGTTCAGATAACTCAACGCTCCATCGGAAAGTCCGTCGAAATTCTTGGCCGCTTTGACGAAACTGTCTTCGCGGTTATTCCGTCCCACCTCCTTCAAACGGATGTCGCCGCCGCACCCGAAGAGGAATAAAATCACCAGCATTGCGCCAACGCTTTGCATTATCCGAGCCATAACCATCTCCTGCGTTTACCACATAACATAGTCCGTCCGATGGAAAAATGCAACGCCGATAGATTCATTTTTCCGGCGGAAAGTCACCGCCGATAATTACAACCCCGGAGAACTTCAGGTCCAGATTTTCCGCTTTCTGCTGGAAGTACAACGGCAGATAAACTATAAAGAGTATCCCGAACTGCTGG
>CALABZ010000398.1 GCA_937888615.1 uncultured Lentisphaeria bacterium
TTAGAACGCAAGGCAGGCTGATCCACCTGCTGGTCGGCACGTTGCTGCTGGTATCTCTTCTGCCTGCACACGCGGAAGAAACGCTGCTGGAAATGGTGTTGTCCGACGAATCCCTCGCCCGTCGCCTCCGGGAATTGATCGCCCCGGACATGGTCAGCACCACGCTGGTGGGGCAAGCCTTGAATACCGTCATTGACCTCGCCGCCAACGGCAACTGGGTTCATCGGCTTGATGTCATATCAGATCTGGAGGATGAGCGTGAACAGGAAGACCCGCGCCTCTCCCGCCTGCTGGTGCAGGAACTGACCATTCCCGCAGAAAAGATGGAAAAAGCCTTGACGGACACCGTCACTGTCCTCCGGCATTACCACAAGGAAAAACGGCTCCGGGCGATTAAGGAGCAGATGATGAACCAGATCGACCGCGAGGAACGCGAACGATTGTTCAGGGAATATATGGAACTGCACAATTCCTGACCGCCGGCCCCGCATGAGACGGAACCCGGCAGCCGGGAAAACCAGTTACTTAAGAAGCTGGCTTTTGTGTATTTTGATGACGATTTTGCGGATAGGTTCGGCGATTTCAGTGAAATTCACGCCGGGCATGTGTCCTTCTTCCGGGAAAAACATGGCGAAAACCCCAACTGTCATCGGCAGCGGGATCGCGGTTTTCATGTCCCGTTCAAAAAGTCCGAAGTCTTTTTGGGCATTGAACTTGCCATCTTTTTTCAAGGTCGCTATATCGTTATAGAAGATCACTTCCTGTCCGCGGACAATCACTTGAATATCGATGTATTCGCGGTGCATTTCCACCTTGGAATCGTGGAGTGAACGGGTTTCATAGCTCTGGACATTGGCATAGATCATGTCGCCGTCGATTTCGTGACGGCCGTCCGGCATGTTGTTTTCGGAGAAGGAGGCGATAAAGTTAAAGGCTTTTTCCCATGTCTTTTTCTTACCGGCGGCATAAGTCTGCCAGTTCTCAATTTTGTCGTAAATCATGTTTGTTCACCAACGAAGTTCCGGGGGTTTAGTTAATTCATCGATTCGGGCCTGAATAATTGCCGAAGAGTTTTTGCGGCGCGATTCATAACGTTCACGTTCGAGAAAATCAAGCATCCGTCGATGTTCCTTCATATTGCGTTCGAAATCTTCCACGATCATTTTTTTGATTTCAGCATAAGCCTTATCGCGCACTTCCTTGGAATCGCTGGTCTGATAAATCTGAATCTGGGTGCGAAGGAAATTTTCGCGTTCGCGGATTTTCTGGTTGTATTTTTCCAACTGCTGAGCCATGACCTTCCTGGCTTCTTCCGGATTGCTTTCCTGCAAAGTACGCAATTCCTTGCGTTCCTTTTCTGAAAGGGAGGCGAAAAAGTCGCGCATCTGGCGCTGACGACGCTGTGACGGCCTTTCCTGCGAGGCTCTTTCCTGCGACTCTATTTTCTGGTTTTCCGGCGGTGGCGGCGGAGGTTCTTCATCCGCCCAGACCACAGGTCCGAGCAGCGCGGCCGCCAGAATCAGGGTTGTTTTTTTCATAGTATTACCTCATAGCTGTTTATACCTTCAATAACGGTGTCAAGCGTCAAATCGGAACCATAATAACTGGTGCCGGTTTTCGCCTGATTGGAAATTCGTTCGATATCCGTGTTCAACTCATCCAGAGAGGAATAAGACTTCCAGTCCCACTGGGCGCTGGTCCGGGGCGTAGTGAATCCCTCCATGGACTTCGGTCCGGCAAAGTAGAAAGGAGCCAGACAGCACAGGCACACGGCGGCCGCCAAAGCGGTGTATTCGGTAAAATGCCGGATGAAGAACCGACGCTTGCCCTGACGCCGACACTTGGACACCTGTCCCAAGATCGCCTGGTCGAGTTCAGCAGGAACGGGCGGATGAAACCGTTTAATTTCCAACAGGTTCCAACCATCATCTTCCAAAGTTTTTTTTCTCTCATTTCTCATAAATCTACCTCCATCAAATGATATCGGTCAATAATTCACGTAATTTCTTCACCGCATACTGCATGCGTGCCAGGGCTGTATTGATCGAACATTTCTGAATCATGGCGATCTCCTTGAACCCAATATTTTCCTGACGCAACATGAAAACCTCGCGCTGCTCCGACGGCAATTTATCCAGTGCCTTATCCAACGCCAGCGCGATTTCCTCGTTGATGATATTTCCGGCGGGATGCTCCCTGCCCTGCGCCATTCCGACATCCTCAACCTCGTCGATTTCAACCTGACCGGCATGCCGCCTGCGGCTCCGGAAATAATCAATTGCCAGATTATGCGCAATCCTGAACAACCACGCCTGAAAACGGTCC